>JAYUGZ010000242.1:0-12907 GCA_043767465.1 Cyanobacteriota bacterium | reverse complement strand
ACTTGAGAGAAATGGGTGGCGTAGTGTTCGGCTAAATAACGGAGGTGTCCGTTGCCGGTATTGTGCTCCATTTCCAGTTCGATTAATTCTTCGAGTTTTGCCAAGTGTTCGTCGAACCGGTCTTGCAACAAGGGGTCGCGCAGCATCGCCACCAAGGGCGGTGTCATGCTCATGGTAATCTTAAAGTCGATGCCGTCGCGCTTAAGCCCTTCAAAGACTTGTAGCAGGGGAATGTAGGTTTCGGCGATCGCCTCAAACAGCCATTCTTCTTCTAAAACGTAGTCGCTTTCGGGGTGGCGGACAAAGGGCAGGTGGGCGTGGAGAACGAGGGCGAGGTAGCCAATAGTCATAATGATTTGGATGTCGTAGTTATTAACTGACGCTAGAGTTAGTGACAGCTTTAAAATATTTTAAGATTTTATGCTGAAACGGACACACAAAGTGCCGTGTTTTTTTAATGGCTTTTTTCTCACAAACTAAATGTCAGCAAATTCTGATTTTCTGCTTGCTGTCGGATGAGACCTGCTGCTGTTTGAGAGTCTACTGGCTTTGAGAAAAAGAATCCTTGGGCGTACTCGCATTTTAACCCTTTGAGTATCGATAGTTGCGAGGCTTCTTCGACTCCTTCGGCTACTACATCCATCCCTAAATTGTGCGACAAAGTAACGATCGATCGCACAATTTCTGTCGGATCAATGCCTCCTTTGCCGAGGTCAAAATTACCTCCAATTCTACTAACAAAAGAGCGGTCTATTTTTAAGGTACTGGTGGGGAAGCGGTGCAAATAGGAGAGCGATGAATAGCCGGTGCCGAAGTCGTCAATGCACAGGTGTATGTTTCTGGCTCTAAGCTGCACTAGCATTGCGGTTACTGATTCGGAATTTTCTATGAGTACGCTTTCGGTAATTTCTAGTTTTAGACTGCTGCCGTGGAGGTGACTTTCTTCGAGAACTCGATCGATATATTCGATTAAATCTGGCTGAGAAAACTGTTTGACTGAAAGGTTGACGCTGACGCTTAAGGGCGGGTTATTTTGAAATAGCTGCTGCCACTCGCGAATTTGCTGGCAAGCTGTGCGCAGTACCCAGCGGCCCAGCGGTACAATCAAGCCGGTTTCTTCGGCGATGGGAATAAATTCGTTGGGCGAAACTAACCCACGTTCTGGATGCTGCCAGCGCACTAGGGCCTCCAAACCATTAATTGTGTTATTGGCGATCGACATGATCGGCTGGTAGTGAATGATAAACTGGGGGGCTGGGGATAAGGGAGGTAACCTTAATTGGGGGGATTGGGGAGAGTCTTCTTCTCTGGCCGGGTCTTTAATTGATTCGATCGCCCGCCGCAGGTCATTTTCTAGCTGCAACAGCTTCAAAGCGTGGGCGTGCATGGAACTGTTGAAAACTTCGTGTCGAGCTCTGCCGAGTTCTTTGGCGCGGTACATGGCGGTGTCGGCGTCGCGCAGCAGGTTGATCGGTTCCACGTATTCGCCAGAACTCAAAGCAATGCCGATGCTGGCGGTGATAAATACTTCGTGTCCGTCTAGCAGGATGGGGGAGGTGATTTTCTTTTGCAGGCGGTTGACGATGCTGGTAGCTTCGTTTACGCCGTCGATGTCTTCAAGCAAAAGCACGAACTCGTCTCCTCCGAGGCGGGCGACTGTATCTCCGGCCCTGAGACAAGTTTCCAGACGCCGCGCGATCGCAACTAGCAGTTGATCGCCGATCGCATGGCCGAGAGAATCGTTGACTACTTTAAACCGATCTAAATCGAGAAACAGCACCGCAAACAAGTAGTCTTTGCGCCGTTTTGCCAGCCTCAGAGCGTGTTCCAGGCGATCGGTAAACAGCGCTCGGTTTGGCAATCCCGTGAGGGAGTCGTGAAAAGCGTCGTGCAGCAATTGTGCTTCGGCGAGTTTGCGCTGAGTGATATCGTGGCAGTTGATCACGATTCCCTTGACGGCCGGATCGTGTAGTAAGTTGGTGGCTACAGCTTCTACATAACACCAGGAACCGTTGCGGTGGCGGACTCTGTACTCCACTGCGGACTCGCTTCTTTTGGGGTTTTCAAGGGCTTTGTGGAGGGTTTGGGCGATCGCACCGCAGTCGTCGGGGTGGACGGTTTCTAGGGCGCTGCGCCCGATCGCGTGGTGCGGCCCGTAGCCTAAAATTCGCTTGACGGAAGGGCTGATGTAGCGGAATATGCCCTCGGCATCGAGAATAATCGTGATGTCTGTGGCGTTTTCAATTAGCGATCGAAATCGCTGTTCGCGTTGCCGCAGCGCTGATTCGGCTTGTTTACGTCCGCTGATGTCGAGGGCTACTCCGTCTACAATTATGTCGCCGTTTTCGTTTTTGGAAAATCGGGCGCTGTCTTGCACCCACTTGACTTCGCCGGAATTCAACACGATCCGGTACTGGCGATCGCAGGGCAACAGACTCGCACTCGATGCTGCTACGCTGCTGTCATAGGAACTTTTGTCATCGGGATGGATGATTTCGGTCAAGAGTTCTGGGCGCGCCATTGCTTCTTCTGGCCCGATCCCAGTAAGTTCGCGCACGCCCGGACTGATGTAGGGCATGGAGGTTGTGCCGTCTGGATGCAGCACGGCGCGGTAGACTGAACCAGGTATGTTGGCTGCCATTGTGGCTAGCTGTTGCTGGATGCCGCGGACTTCTGCTTCAGCGCGTTTGCGTTCTGCCAGTTCGGTTTGTGCTTGTTGGTAGAGTTCGGCTTGGTGGATCGCGATCGCACATTGATCGGCTATGGCTTTGACTAGGGATAGTTCTTCGGCAGTCCAAGAGCGCGATCGATCGCACTGATAGAGGCCAATTCCTCCCAAAAATGATTGCTGGTAGAGCAGCGGCGCGATCGCGATCGCCTGAAACCCGCACAACTCTGCTGATGCTTGCAGGGACGGGCACAGCGTCGATAGATCGGCGACTGCGATCGCTTCTCCGCTGGCGAGGGAGGAGCGGTAGTGCTGAGCAAATTCACAATTTAGCCCCAATAGCATTTCTCTGCTGGCGGCGACTTTGCTGATGTAACGAACTATGATGACGCCTTCAGCATCTGGCTGCAAGATCGCGCAGCCGCTGATTTCGAGAGCTTCGTGCAGTTGATCTGCGGTGGTTTGCAGCACTTCGTCGAGTACCAGGGTTTCGCGCATGGCTTGGACGATGCGGTTGACGATCGCCTCACGAGTAGCTTGCCGCTGAATTTGGGCGATCGCGAATTGTTGCTGGCGGCGCATTTTGTATTCTTGGAGCGATCGTTCTAAGACTGTCGGCAACCTAAACAGCCGCCCTTTTAATACATAATCGGTCATTCCGGCTTTGATGCACTCAACTGCCGCTTCTTCTCCCAAACTTCCCGTTACTAAAATAAATGGGATGTCTTGTCCTAATTCCTGCATTAATTTCAACACTTCTAAACCGTTGAAACCCGGCAGGCGGTAATCTGACAGCACAGCATCGTACTGGCAATTTTGCAGCATTTGTCTGCATTCTGTTGCTGTTTCGGCAGTGTCGCAATTAAAATTCACTCCCCCCGCTTCTAAGGCAAGCACTATTAATTCCATATCTTCTGCCATGTCTTCGACAATCAACAATTTTAATGTTGATTCCGCTACCATTCTCAGTAAATAGTTGGTCTGTTCGCGATCTAACATACGGAATTCTGGAGTTTTTGAATGTGGTTCATCTTGCTAAATCTTTTCATTTCTCAGAGGAAGTTTGGGTAAGTCTCACTCGTTTTTTTTAGTTATCTTTATAAATATTTCCGATCGGCTCTCAACACATTTATTTGATACTCGCAACCGAGGGCTTGCAGAACATAGTGTGACTTATTTAACTTTATAATAGTTTTAAATTCTGCATTTATCACTACTATACTGGCAAGTTGCGAATTTATATTACCCTTTGAGATTATTTGCTTAGTTTAAAGTAGAATGTCGCTCCTTGACTAGGTGCGCTCGTCGCCCAAATCGTGCCGCCGTGGCGGTGAATAATCCGCCCGACGATCGCCAAACCGATGCCCGTACCTTCAAATTCTCTCTGGGAGTGCAGCCGCACAAAGGCTCCAAACAGCCGATCGGCATATTCCATTTCAAAACCCACGCCGTTATCCTTGACAAAAATCGTTCCATCGGGTAAGGCATCAATAACTATTGTAGCCGGAGTGCGTCCGCGACTGAACTTGACGGCGTTGCTAATCAAGTTGCTGAACACCTGTTGCAGCAGGGTGGGATCTCCCGTCACCATCGGCAAATCTCCGACGGCAAATTCAACACTCTCGGGAGTTTGGGCTTTCTCTGCGCCAGTTCCGGGTTTAGTCAATTTAATCGCAGTTTGCACCAAGCGGGTGAGATCGATCGGGATTTGTGTTAACTCGGTGCGGCCCACCCGTGAAAGATCGAGCAAACCGTCAATCAACAGACTCATTTTTTGGCTACTGTCCTCAATGACTTCGATGTAGTGAACGATTTTAGGATCGTTCAAGACCTCAGTTGATTTTAACCGCTGTTTCAAAGCACTAACAAAACCTGAAATATGGCGCAAAGGAGCGCGGAGATCGTGGGAAACTGAGTAGGAAAAAGATTCTAATTCTTTATTAGCAGCTTCTAATTGCTCTGTGCGTTCTGACAAAGCTTGTTTTGTCTCTACCAACTCAGTAATATCGCGAGCAGTGCCAATTAAAGCATAAACCTCGCCGTCGAGATTTCTCAGGGGAATTTTAAACGTATCGCAGTAGACATTGCCGCCCGCTCTCACAAATTCTTCTTGGAAGTGCAGAGTTTTGCCGGATGTAAATACTTGCAAATTTTCCCCGCGAAATCGTTCTGCGAGTTCGCTGGGATAGCACTCAAAAATGGTTTTGCCCTGCATCTGCTGCCTGCTGTCGAAGCCGGAAAATTCGGCAAGGGGATGGTTGACAAAAGACAAGCGCATCTTGTCCCGTTCTACAACATAAATGTAGTCCGGCAAAGAGTCAAAAAAAGTCTCTAATTCTGCGGTACGCTGGGCGACTTGAGCTTCTAAAGTTTCGTTTAGTTCTTTGAGTTCAGCTTCGGCTCGTTTGCGTTCGGTGATATCTTGACCGATGCCGATCAACCTGCCGTCAGAAAGGCGAACATTTGCCCAAGTAGTGTCGATAATTCGCCCGTCTCTAACTTTTGTTTTGAAGTCGCACCAGTTTTCAGTTGCTGCTTGGATGCACTCCAAAACGTATTGGCGGTATTCTGGTTGCGGATAAAATTCGGCCAAGATATCGCGGTCTTGGATTTCTGCAAAACTCCAGCCGAGCACTTGTTCCCAGTGGCGGTTTACCCAGCTTACTTCACCGCTGCTGCCCAAGAATGCGAGCATGACCGGCACGTTGTCGAAGATTGTTTGCAGCAATTCGTTTTGCTGTTTTAAGGATTCTTCGGCTTGTTTGCGTTGCGTAGCTGCCGCCACGGCATCGCTGATGTCGAGTACGGAACCGATTACTTGCTTCATTTGTCCCTCAGGGGTTCTTTTGAAGATGGTCGATCGATCGTGCACCCAGCGCCATTCCCCATTTTTGTGTTTTATCCTGTAGTCGATGTCATCTGTTTCGTGGGGGTTGGTGCTGTTTGCTAGCCGCTGCATACCTGCAATTAACTTGGGCATATCCTCGGGGTGAACTAAGGTAGAGACAGCTTCCGTACCCAACTCTTGCAATTCTGCGGGAGTGTAGCCCAGCATGGCTGTGACGGCTGCATTTGCATAGATATTTTGGCGTGCTTCTGTGTCGTAAATGTACAGAAAGTTGGGGATGGTTTTAACGATGCTTTCTAAAAGTTCTTGCTGTTTTTGTAATTCCGATTCGGCTTGTTTGCGGTGTGTCAAGTCCAGGACAAAACTGACGCCCCTATCCTGCGAACCTTCTAAAAATGCAGCGCCTAGCATCACCGGAACGCGGCCGCAGTCCGAGCGAATGTATTCTTTTTCATAGGGGGTAGCTATACTTGTAGCTGCCATTTCTGCAAGTTTTTCTTCGTCTTGGCTGCGGTATTCTGGCGGTGTCATTTTTTGCCAGCTAATTTTTTGGGCAAACAAATCGTCTTGCGTGTACCCTACCAGGTTTAAAAAAGCCTGATTTGCCTCGGTAATCTGACCGTCAATGTTCCAAAAAAATATGCCGATAATGTTAGAATTAACTACGCGCCTAAATCGAGCTTCGCTTTGACGAAACTGAGCTTCGATTTGTTTTAGTTCTGTGATTTCGCGGGCCATCCCTAAAACTGTTTCTACTGCATTGTCCTCAGCAAATTCGGGGATAATTCGACAGTGATAATATTTTGTGCCGCTGGGAGTTGGATAGTCAAATTCTATAGTCTCTTGTTTGCCAGTCTCAAAAACTTTGACAATAGCTGCATTTAACTGGTTACAAAAGTGTGGCGACAGTCCCAATTCTTGGGTAGTTTTGCTGATATATTGTGCTGCGGTTTTTCCGGTAACAGCTTCGACTGCTTGGTTGACGTAAAGGTGGCGCTGCGATCGATCGAACCGCGCTATGATGTCGGTAGCATTTTCGGCGATCGCACTGAATGCCTGTTCGCGCTGGTACAATTCTGCTTGAGTGCGGTGCTGCTCGGTTATGTCTCTGGCAAAAGAGAGAATTGAAACTACTTTTCCATCTGCATCGATTAGTGCAGAATTGTACCATTCGCAGTAAATTACCGAGCCATCTTTGGTATAGTTGCGGTTGTGGCAAACGTTGCGAGGTTCTTGGCTGTGTAACAGTTGATTTGTGGCGGCGCACACTTGCTCGAAGTCTTCTGGATAAATTATTGACCATTCGTGCCAGTATTTGCCCATTACTTCTGCTGCACTCCAGCCAAATATTTGTTCTGCCATTGGCGACCACCGCACTACCCGAAATTCGCTGTCCCACTCTATAACTGCCATTGGTGAGTTTTCTAGGTGAAATTCCCGCCGCGAGTTGGCTTGTTTGATCTGAGTTTGAAGTTGCTGACTCAGTTGCTTTGCCACAGCAAAGCCATCGCTGATTTCCTGTGCGTTTGCTGCGCCGGCTTTGGCTATTTGAGCAATGGTTTCTGCTATTTGTTTTTCGAGTTCGTTCCAAGCGAGTTCGATGGCTGATTCTGCCTGCTGTAGCTCAGTGATTTTGTTTTGAAAGACTGCGGCACTTTCAACTGGAATTTCAGGCATATTTTTGACAGTTAGGCAAGTGTTACTTGTAGAATTAAAAATTAAATTTTAACAATTAAAAATATGTACTCTCTGATAAATTATATATTTTTAATGTTTAATTTGTCGGCTATGGCAGTCCAAATCGGCGGGGGCAGCTATTAAAGACTGCTGGTGCAAGGGTTTGGCGCGCCGATCGCGAATTCCGGTCTGATCGCCCGAAAACTCTCCTTACTTAGCGTGCGGACGCGATCGGGTGCTAAGTATATTCTCGCACAAGGTTGTGGTTTGCGGGCTGTCGAAAGGATACCGATGTGGCTCGGAGCTCCGGGCGATCGCGAATCCTCCGCAGTTGGGTATGCCGATCGCCCTTGCTGACGAGCGTGGCGGCCCACCAGCCACCCATGAGGTGAATTATTCGCCGCCAGTCGGGGAAATGCCCGATCGATCTTTTTTGCGAGCTCTGCCTGATGTGAAGTGAAAATAATCTCAAGCCAGTTTCGTCAATAAAAAGCTAAAATATAGTCTAAAGTTATTAAATTTTCAAGGTCGCTTATGACTGCTGCTACATCAGTTAAAACTCAGTACGAAGCTGTTATCGGTCTCGAAACTCACTGTCAATTGAGCACGAATACTAAAATTTTCTCCAGTTCTTCCACAGAATTTGGCAATGCTCCAAATACTAACATTGACCCGATTTGTATGGGAATGCCTGGAGTGCTGCCAGTATTAAATGAAAAAGTCCTGGAGTATGCGGTGAAAGCAGGGCTGGCTCTCAACTGTCAAATTGCACCTTACAGTAAGTTTGACCGCAAGCAATATTTCTATCCCGATTTGCCGAAAAATTATCAAATTTCTCAGTTCGATTTGCCGATCGCCATTCACGGTTCAATAGAAATTGAAATGGTGGACGAGGCGGGCAATTCTACTAGAAAAACCATCGGGGTCACTCGCTTGCACATGGAGGAAGATGCCGGAAAATTGGTTCACGGCGGCAGCGATCGCCTCAGCGGTTCAACTTATTCAATGGTGGACTACAACCGCGCCGGTGTGCCTCTGATTGAAATTGTTTCGGAACCGGATTTGCGATCGGGCGCGGAAGCTGCCGAATATGGTCAAGAAATCCGCCGGATCATCCGCTACATCGGTGTTGGCGACGGGAATATGCAGGAAGGTTCCCTGCGGTGCGACGTGAATATTTCGGTGCGCCCGGTTGGCCGAAAAGAGTTCGGCACGAAAGTCGAAATTAAAAATATGAACTCTTTTAATGCGATCGAACGGGCGATCGATTATGAGATCGAGCGGCAAATTCAAGCTATCGAAAATGGCGAAATCATCCTCCAAGAAACGCGGCTTTGGGATGAAAACAAGCAGTGTACTTTCAGTATGCGACTCAAGGAAGGTGCGAGCGATTATCGGTATTTCCCGGAACCGGATTTGCCTCCGATCGAAGTTTCGGCAGATCAATTGCGGGATTGGAAAGCTCAACTCCCGGAATTGCCGGCCCAAAAGCGCCATCGCTACGAAACTCAACTTGCTCTTTCTCCCTACGACGCGCGGGTGCTGACTGACGACAAAGCGGTGGCGGAGTATTTTGAAAAGGCGATCGCCGCGGGTGCTGCTACTAAGCAAGCTGCGAATTGGGTGATGGGTGATATCACTGCTTATCTGAAAAATGAGAAATTGGCGATCGCAGAAATTCCGTTCCAACCGCAGGATTTAGCCGAATTGTTGGCGCTAATTGATGCTGGCACGATCAGCGGCAAAATCGCTAAGGATATTTTGCCGGAGTTACTGGCTAACGGTGGTTCGCCTCAGCAGTTGGTTGAGAGTAAGGGTTTGATTCAAATTTCGGATACTGGGGCGATCGATCGCGCGATCGATGCCGTGTTGGCCACCAATCCCAAGGAGCTCGAACAGTACCGGGCTGGCAAAACTAAGCTTTTGGGCTTTTTCGTCGGCAAGGTGATGAAAGAGACAGGTGGCAGGGCCGATCCCAAATTGACCAATGAGTTGCTGGTAGCCAAGCTTAACGGCCTAGCTTAAGCAGTCGTTAAAGGAATCGTGTAGCGGATAGAGTGGCGGGCGATCGGTTTTTCCTGATCCCGCCGCGCGATCGCCCTTGCTGCTTTGTGCTATCTTTATAATCTAATATACATTTCTTTACAATAACTTTATATCTGGGGGTGTCACCCCTCATCTCGACCATGTTATATTGTGTTATGTAGATGCACCCTGATGGCAGAGAGAGTTACTTAAATAGCTCTCTCTTTTTTTTGTCTTTTTTTTGTGGGTACGGACGTGAAAATACGGATGCCGAAGCATGGGGAGAGGGGGAGCGATACCGATTACTGATTAGCCATTACTAATTACCGATTACCGATTACTATCAATTTGAGTTATTAACTAATTTTGACAGTATGAGCGAACCAGGTAGCGAGCTAATTAAGCAGGGGATTTTGCAGTATCAGGCGCACCAGTTTGAGGCGGCGCTGGATTCTTGGCAGGAAGCGCTGAGGCTTTATCGCTCCATGGACGATCGGCGCCGATCGGGTGCGGCGCTGGGTAATATGGGCGTGGCTTACGAAGCGCTCTTGAATTACGATCGCGCGATCGAGTGTTATGAACAGCATTTGGTGTTAGCGCGGGAAATTGGCGATCGCCGGGGCGAGGCGAATGCTTTGGGAAATCTGGGCAATGCTTGCTGTGCTTTGGAAGATTTTTCTGGTGCTATTGATTACCAGCAGCAGCGTTTGGCGATCGCGCGGGAGACTGGCGACTCTCGCTCTGAGTTGGAAGCTTTGGGCAATTTGGCCCTAGCTTGCGATGCTAATGGCAATTTGCCTGGTGCGATCGAGTGTTATCAGCAGCAATTGTCGATCGCGCGCGACAGCAACGATGATCGCATTGAGCGCAGTGCTCTCAAGAGTTTGAAGCTTGCTTACAAGTATTTAGCGGATTATCAGAAAGCCGACGAGTACCGACAGCAGCAATTGGCGATCGTGCGGGAACTGTTTTTAACCGATAAAAATCAGGATTTTGTACAACTTGCAGAAACAGTCGGTTTGAATCCCGTCGAGGATTTTGCTGGGGCTGATTTAAGTGGTTTTGACTTGCAATACGCTGATTTGAACGGTGCTGATTTGCGCGAAACCAACCTCCAGGGCGTAGATTTGACCTTAGCAGATCTCAGCGGTGCTTTGCTAAGTTCTGCTATTTTAATTGATGCTACTTTGTGCAATGCTAATTTGCGCGATGCTGAACTCAGCAGCGCGAACTTGAGCGGTGCAGATTTGCGAACCAAGCTGCCGAGAGCAAATTTGAGCGGTGCAAATTTAAGTGGCGCGAATTTGAGTAGTGCTTATTTACCGAATGCACTTTTAGTTAATGCAAATTTGACAAATACTGATTTCAAGAATGCTGATTTGAGCGGTGTTGATTTGAGCGGTGCGAATTTAAATGGTGCAGATTTGAGCCGCGCTGATTTAAAAAATGTGGTAGTAAAAAATGCCAGGTTTACTGGTTGTTTGGGGATTTCGGAAGGGGTCAAAGTTGAGTTGAGGACAAGGGGCGGGATTTTTGAGTAGAATGGGAATGTTGGTAATAGTAGAGGGCAATAAAAGCTATGACTGCCGTAACTGCAAAACGATTCTCGATCGCCGAATATCACCGTTTGGCAGAACTGGGATTTTTTGATTCCGACGCTCGATTTGAATTGATTCGCGGAGAAATTATCAAAATGGCTGCTAAAGGTAGGCTTCACTCGGTTTGTAACTCGCTGTTATTTGGAGAATTGTACGTGTTGATGGCAAGACGTGCTTGCGTGCGCGGTCAGGAACCGATTATTTTGCCTACTGATAGCGAACCAGAACCTGATGTGGTGATTGCCCGCCATCGTTCTGACAATTATGTATCTTCTCACCCGGAAAATGCTGATATTGTTTTGGTGATTGAGGTTTCTGATTCTACTTTGAAGTACGATCAGAGAACTAAGTTATCTCTCTATGCTGAATCTGGGATTTCTGATTATTGGATCTTTAATTTGGTAGAGCCTCAACTGGAAATGTACAGCGAACCTTATCAGAAACAAACAGGTGGTTTCGGTTATCGAGTCAAACGAGTAGTTTTGCCGAATGAGGTTGTGGTAATTCCAGGTTTCCCAGAGTTGTGTCTCGATTTGTCTACGGTATTTCCGGCGCAGATTGGTGAGTGAAGGTGAGGAGTGCGATCGCGCTTGATGATATAATCCAAAAGTGCGATCGACAAACTCCTCAGCAAATTAATGTAGCGGGCGCCACGCCGACATCACCAACCAATCAACATAGCGCCCGCCCGCGCACATCACCAACCAATGAGAAATTATCACAATCCTAATATATAAAAAATTGCCCCTTTGTGATAAAATATAAATCAAGCACTCCTCAAAATCTCCATCACAGTCTGGCAGAGCCAGCACTTCGACCGATATGCGATCGCTAGAGTCTCACAACAAATACCCAGATTGCTTGTGGATGCAATTAGAAGCAATTCCAGTACCGTCGGTTGCAGCCCAAACCCAGCAGCTCGACATTCACTTGAGCCTCAATTTTAACGAGCATTGGGAACCCCTGCTCGGCGGTCGAGTCAAGTTTGGGCTGCAAGGCGGGATGCTCAAGTTAAATCTGGAAAACTGCGAAATTCCCCTAGCATCGCGTCAGTTAGTCGGAGATTTCCAGCTTTCGCCAATAGAAAGCAGTACAGAAGTTTTGTTAACCGAAAGTCAGCAGGTAGTTCCAGACAGCGAGAAGGCGGAAAAAATAGAGGAAACAGACTGCACGTTGTGTCAAGTTTCCACAATCGGCGACGATACAAAGCCTGCTTGGATTTTTTCATTACAACGGGGCAAACCAGTATTAAAAGGTTTGCTAAAAAGTGTTAAACTGGGAGAATTGACCGCCAACTCATTGCGGATTGCAGCGATTTTTGAAGTTGCTAAAGAAGATATTTATCTCACAGATGCGGAGGGTTTGTGGCCGCACGATATTACGCCAAATCAACACGCGGTTTTAGAAAGAATCCTGACTGTATATTTGCAAGCAAATAAACTGCAACCGGCTCTCAGTTGGGCGCTTTTATCCTACAATTTGCCTGCGGTGAAACAGCCCGAGGTGGAAATTGTCGCCGAAACTGAAGCCCAATTGCAGGAAATGGTCGATCGCATTATTTCCGCTGAAACCGACGATTTTGCTATGTTGGCAAAAATAGCCAATCTCAATCCAGCACTGGATTTCGCGGGCGGTAGCTTACGCGGAACGAGTTTGAGTGCAGTAGATTTTAGCAGCGCAAATCTCGATCGCGCCAACTTCCGGGGTGCAAACTTGAGCGATGCCGATTTTAGCGACGCCAACCTACAAAATGCTAAATTCGGCGGTGCAGATTTGAGTGGCGCTTTCCTAGGAAATGCAGATTTGAGTGGCGCAGATTTGCACCGCGCCAGTCTGGCTTTAGCAAACCTCAGCGGTGCCGATTTGAGCGGCGCCAATCTGATCGAAGTGAACTTAACAAATGCTAATTTCAGCGGTGCGAATGTCGAGTCAGCCAGGTTTGGGAATAACGCCGGACTTGCGGAGGATGTGAAGCTGAATTTAGAGCAGCGCGGAGCGATTTTTGAGGATGTTTAGTATAGTGAAGCAGGTTTGTAGTGAGGACTTCAGTCCTCTCTGATTTTAGAAGGACTAAAGTCCTCACTACGAACC
>JAYUGZ010000241.1:0-5132 GCA_043767465.1 Cyanobacteriota bacterium | reverse complement strand
CGACAAATTTGGGAATTATCGCTTCGTGGGCGGCTTTGGTGACTGCGAAGGAAACGAGGGTTAATTCTACTTTGCCTTTGTTGGCTGCTGGGCTAGCAACGCCTGGAGTGGCTGCGGGGTTATTGCTAGTTCCTTGCTGGCAGGATACAATCGCCAGACTTAAAGTTATTCCTACTAAAAATAGGGACACAAATCTTTTCAGTGAAGTCAATGATTGATTTTTGCCAATTGGTCGCTGTTGTGGCCGGTGAAAGTGTTGAGTTAGCTGTTGCCACTGGCTCATTATATTTGTTCCTTTACTAAAATACGGTTATTTGGTCGGGATACCGTAATTATGGTTGTGAAGTACGATTATAGACAAGAGTGAGTAAAAATGGCAAGAAAAAAAACGAATTGGGGGAACTCGGGGTCGATCGCATATGCTGAAGCGTTTTCCCTCGGTGCTTTCGCTCCAGATTCGCGGTAAAATGTAAACCGTATAAATACTATGATTGAGTCAAGGTGTTAAGCTGGCGCGACTGCACGATACTACGGATACGCTGACTCCTCGCCCAAATGTAAGATCCCTGCCAAGAGTCCCGGCCCCAGCGGGAGACGCCTGACTCGCTGCTTGTCGCCCTTAAGTAAGAAAAAGTTTTAACTGGTATGTCCTTACCCCGCCCCGTCTCAGATACCCTAATTGAACTGTTGAAGCCTGTAGCCAGCGAATTGGGAGAAAGATTGGGAGCAAGCGCTGTCAACGAACGCTATGCAGAAATTGAGCCGTCTGGTTCTTCTGCTTTGAACCAGCAAATCAAAAAAGACCCCCGCTGGATTAAAGCACAAGTGAAGTATTTGCAGCGACAGCAGATCAGAGAACAAGAGTTAATTGCGATCGCCAGCACAGAAGAAGAATGGGTAAAGGAAGAACGCGCTAATCGAGTTAAGGCAGAAGAATTGAGAGACAAGCGGGCAATTAGCCGGCTTTCCCGCGAGTTGATGCGGGAATGCCAATCAGAAGCAATTCGAGTTAAACTGAGCGAAATTCAAAATATTTGGGACAGGGACAACTGGTTTTCTAATTTAAGCAGGCAGGAAACTGAACAGATTTTGCAGCAGCAACAGCACCGATTGCTGTTGTTAGTTGCTCCGGCAAAAATTAGCCAAGATTGCCCGGATTCGTTTCGCCACAATCTGAATATCGAGCTGCCCGCTAAGCTGAGATCTTTTTTGAACCAGCACTACCCTCAACACGGAGAATTGTGTCCGGTTCAGTTTTACGGAGATTATTTCAAAAAGCCGATTTCTGATATTGATGTGGAGCGGTTGCAGACTGTTTTGTCTCCCGTGCCGACAGCTATATTGTACAGCGATATCAGCGACTATGAAGTTAATTTTCATGTCGGTTTTTGGGGAATCATCAATCAGAGCGTTTCTCTAGTGGCGATGCAGCCTTGGAATTGGGAAGAGGTTTATCACCAGTTGGAGGCAGAGGGTAAAGATGAAAAGGTGAGCCTGCGGATTATTCGGCAAATAATTGTGACTATTCATAAGTTGTTGGCGGCTTTTTTAGCTGATTTGTATTATTTAAATATCGATTTTACTCACGAACCTCAGCTATTTAATTTAGAAGCGGAATTTGCTCAGGAATGGTTTTCTAAAGATTGGGCTCTACCCTATATGGAAACTCTTAAAGAAATTCAGGAGCAGCAGCGAATAACTTATAAGGGAGAGATGCGGCGGCTGGCGCTGCGAGAGGCGAAAGCTAGGGCGGCAGCTAAGCGTTTGGAGGAGGAGGAACTCAAACGCAGAGAGGAAGCTGAGGCGGCAGCTCAACGGGCAAAGGAGTTAGCTCACAAATTCAAAAATCTGAGATGGCGGTGCGTGTACACGCTACCGGGACATTCGTCGTTTGTGAATTCTCTGGCGATTAGTCCTGATGGCAAAATTCTGGCTAGCGGCAGTTGGGATAAAACTATTAAGATTTGGAAGTTAGAAACAGGGGAATTAATTGGCACTCTGACGGGACATTCCGATCGCGTAAATTCGGTGGCTATTAGCTCGGACGGAAAAATGTTGGTCAGCGGCAGTTCGGATGAAACAATTAAGTTTTGGAATTTGTACAACGGTGATTTGCTGTGTACTTTTCCAGGACATTCTATGGAGGTAAATTCGGTGGCGATTAACCCGAAGGGGCTGGTAATTGCTAGCTGTGGCGGGGCTGATAATACGATTAAGCTGTGGAATTTGCGGACTGGTGAGTTGCTGCGGACTTTGAGGGGTCATTCTAACAATGTGAATGCGGTGGTTTTTAGTCCGGATGGTAAGATATTGGCGAGCGGGAGTTCGGATGCGACGAGTAAGGTTTGGGATGTGGAGACGGGTAAGTTGCTGCGGACTCTTTCGGGGTTGAATGTTGGGGTGAATTCTGTGGCGATCGCGCCGGATGGTCAGACTCTTGCTAGCGTCAGCAATGATTATACTATCAAGCTGCGGAATTTGCACACGGGCAGTTTGTTGCGGATTTTAAATTCTAATTCTGCGAAGGGGAAGGGTGTAGCGAATTTAGGGATGAATGAGGCGCTGCATATTTTGCAGAATTATGTGAGTCGGGGCGATTCGGTTGCTATCAGTGGGGACGGTTTGACTTTGGCTAGCGGCTGCGATGATAATACGATTAATATTTGGAATTTGCAGACGGGGGAGCTGTTGAGCACTCTTAAGGGGCATTCGGGTACTGTATACTCGGTGGCGATCGCACCTTCGGGCAATTTGCTCGCCAGTGGCAGTGCGGATGAGACGATTAAGATTTGGCGCTGCGATTAGTCATTAGTCAGTTGTTTGTTGGCAGTTGGCAGTTGGCAGTTGGCAGTTGGCAGTTGTTTGTTGGCGTTCGGTAAATTAACCAATAGTCCTTAGTCATCAGTCAGTAGGGGCGGTGCCCCCGTGCCCGCCCTCCTGCCGTCCTTAGTCAGTAGTCAGTAGTTTAGACGATCTGCTGTGGCTGGGAGTCCGCCCTGTCGCGGCGATAAGTTCCACAACATTTACCTACGGGGGCGAGAAACCGGGTTTCTGGGAAAATTTGGGTTGAGTGACGAGAAATATCGGAAGAAACCCGGTTTCTGGAGTCTGGGTGCCCGCCAGACTGCTAAATTCCTCTAATTCCGGTTCTGCCCTTACGGGGAGGGGTTTTGAGCGAATTTGAAAAAAAAATGGCTGGGGGGGTTGCGCTAATGACTATAAGTTTGCTATATTAAGTTTCACTGCTGGTGTAACTCAGTTGGTAGAGTAGCTGATTTGTAATCAGCCTGTCGCAAGTTCGAGTCTTGTCACCAGCTTTACTTATAAGACCAAGGCTTGATAAGACTTCGAGCCTTGGTCTTATTTTTAGGTATGAAGTGGGTCTAGAACCCCATACCCAACTAAGCTCTTAAAGCTCGGCTTTCTGATATAAAGTCCTATCTTATAGCGGTTCTCACAAAGGTGATGTATGCTTTTAGGCCCCATGCCCGATGCCCCATGCCCGATGCCCCATGCCCGATGCCCCATGCCCGATGCCCCATGCCCACGAGAGCACCTCATCTTTGTGAGAAAGGCTATAGTAGTGTATAAAAAGTGCGAAGTAAAGCTAAGCTAGATAGGGATTTAAAACGGGTTGGCTATCTAGTAGGGTAAGGGTTCATTAGTAGGGCGTGGTGTTGGCTCGACTACTTTCACATCAGAAGTAGAATGAGTTACCTGTATAGACTCAATCGCTGGTGTTGTGGGCTTAGCAGGAGACAAGATAAACTTCTCATCTAGGCTGTATAAGCGCTGCATATATGCAACATCCCCGGTCAATTGCTCTATGTAGAATTTAAACTTTTGAACAACACTATCAAGTGATATATTCATCATCATCGACAATTTAGCAGCGTCTTGACCTTTGTCTGACCGCTCCTCTTGGTACGCCATAAACAAAAGTAACACCTTGACAAGTCGAGGGGGATAGACCAATTCCTTACTCAACTGATCTAAACGCTGTGCAAACGGTTTTGAGTATAACCATTGCTCAAAGAAAGAGAAAAGGGTTTCTGCTATTACTAGGTCATTATTCCGATTAGTGGGTATTGCGATTATTCTCGTTTGTTCCCGTTCATAAGCTTCTAGAGGTTGCCAAACAATTGTTTTGTCATTGAGTAAGCTAAAGGTTGCGACCGTTGCTGTATTATCCTTTAAGAGGAGATGCTGACCTAGTTGATCCTCCGTCCAAGTAACTGATATTTCCTTTGGACTTTCACCCTTGATCTCTTTGTAGACAATCTCACCTTTTTTGTTTTTTGTACCCTTACCGAGTCGGTATTCGTAACGGATATTTTCGGTTGAACGATATGCCCAAGTTGTGTGTCCGAGTACGCTTAGGTCTAGCATGGTTGACTCCATTGTTTGTGTGTTTTGTTGACTTCTACTAATGACTTTTAGTTAAGGTTTTATAGTTTAGTAGCTACCTTTACAGATACCTGTAAAGAAAGAGCTAGAGTATTTACCACACGTACCCTAACTGTTTCTCTTTAGTTTTCTGTCATTACATCGACTGTTAGAGTAGGAGGTGACGTGGTTGGTTCTACTGCTGTTTCCAGTATCACTAGAGAGGTCTATTCAGTGGGTTTGACTGCTTGTAGAGCAAATGTTTCGTCTAATTCGTAGATTCGCTTCATATGGGGGGTATCCTGTACCAGACCGGATATTAGGTTCTTATAGGTTTCTGCTACCTTGTCTAGGGATACTTGCATATCACTTCCTAGTAATTCGGTTTCTGTAGATATTTCTGTCTGTTCTGCTGCATAAGACATATACAGTAGTAGTAGCTTTACTAATGCAGAATGATAGCGTATTTTACGGCAGTTAAGACTTAGGTTTTCGGCAAATCCTTGACTCACCAGCCATTGTAAAAAAAATTGCTCTAGAGACGTACTCAGTATAGGGTCGTATGTATACCAGGTGGGAATTGCAATCTGTCTAGACAACTTATTAAAACCCGATAAAGGTTGCCACTGAAGTGAACCATTGCTCAATTTAGAAAAAGTTGCAACTATCACGCTATTATGCTTAAAGATGAGATGCTGTTCGCTACCATCTGTTTCCCAACATATACTCAAAATTTGGGAAGATTT
>JAYUGZ010000240.1:0-12920 GCA_043767465.1 Cyanobacteriota bacterium | reverse complement strand
TTACAAATCACTAGAAAAGTATTCCCTAATGCCTATACAGTAGAAGGGATAGCGAGTGCAGCCGTTGCACCTTTAAAGGTAACACCTTTATTAAGTGTCAAGAGTGAGCAAATGAAGATTTGTTCAGTTTAACACGAACGGTTTCCACCCACTATTTTGATGAGTCAAGGAATTTGCTTGGAAAAGTTGCCTGCGGATCTACAACAAGAACTACTGCCTAAGCACATCGCGGTGATTATGGACGGGAACGGGCGCTGGGCTAAGAATCAGGGGTTGCCACGGATTGCGGGCCACCGCCGAGGAGCTAGCGCTCTGAAGGAATTGCTGCGCTGCTGCAAAGATTGGGGGATTCCAGCTTTAACGGCCTATGCTTTTTCGACGGAGAATTGGGGGCGGCCGGCCGGGGAGGTGGACTTTTTGATGAGTTTGTTTGAGGGCAAGCTGCGGCAAGAATTGCGGGAGATGGTGGACGAGGACGTGCAAATTCAATTTATGGGGAATTTGAAGGCTTTACCGAAGTCTTTGCAGGCGGAAATTGAGCGTTCTGTGACGGCAACTCAGCACAATCAGGGGATTCTGTTTCGGGTGGCGACGAATTATGGCGGCCGCCAGGAGATTGTACAGGCTTGTCGGGCGATCGCCACTCAGGTGCAAGAGGGCAAGTTGCAGCCGGAGGAGATTGATGAGGTTTTATTTAAACGCTATTTGTATACTGCTGATGTTTGCGATCCGGATTTGCTGATTCGGACGAGCGGGGAAATGCGGTTGAGCAATTTTCTGCTGTGGCAAATGGCTTATGCGGAAATTTACATTACTGAGACGCTGTGGCCGGATTTTGATCGATCGGAGTTTCACCGCGCTTTGTCTACTTATCAGCAGCGCAATCGCCGATTTGGCAAAGTCTGACGATTTTAGATTTTAGATTTGGGATTTTAGATTAATTTCTCAGTTTCCCATTAGGTGTTGATTCTGACCTGTATTCCGAAATCTAAAATCTCAAATCGCCAATCTAAAATCAAATTAGGGGCCTGAGAAAACGGCATCTTCAATGTCGTGACGCGAGAGGGAGTATTTGAAGGCTCGCTGAACGTCTTGGCCGTCGGCTCCAGCATCGATGTAACGAATGGTAACTTGATCGATATCGAGGGAGAGTTCTGCTTTCCAAGTAGGTCGATCGATCTGCCAGCAGTTGAGTTCTGCCCGGTCTTGCTGGCAGCCGCGACTGATTAGCCACTGCTCGATGGACGGGAGTGGATGGCTGTATAAAGGAGTGTCAGCGGAAGGAAGAGTCATGCGATTTTAGATTTTAGATTTGAGATTTGAGATTGGGGAATTTGGGATTTGAGGGTTTGAGGGTTTGAAGGTTTAATTGCCACGAATTAAGCCGATCGCGATCGCCAGTACCAAACATCCGACTAAAGTAGATCCCATGATAAACAGAGCGAATATTTCTCCTGGGGACAGAGGGCGATCCGTGGGGTCTAGGTAAGCCGAGTTAGAAGTTTTTTCGCCCGATCGAGAAACCGGAGTATTGAAGCCTGGAGGCGACTGAATCACGTTCAGGCGAGAATAGCCTATTTTGAGGTCGTAGGCGAGGCGGCGTTCTGGGTTGCTGAGGGTGGCGTAGGCGTTGTTTAGCTGCTGAAATTTTGCGGTGGCGACTGCTGGGGGCAGGTCGGTGGTATCGGGATGGTAGAGTTTGCTCAGTTCCCGGTACGATCGCCGAATTTCGATGGCTTGGGCTGAAGGATGCAGCCCTAACAAGCCGTAATGACTGGAACCCAAGGGGGTTTTTCCTGATATATTTTGACTTTTGTTTTTTGCAGTTGCCTCGTTTCCTGCCACCGAAGCTCCTCTGGGCCGATTGTTAATAATATTTGATTATTTTAGCCCAGAGTTGAGGGTAGTGCCACTGTCTGTCAGATCGAGGGGTTGTGTGTGGGCGATGATCGGAGGGCGAAGTGCGATCGCCCCCAATGACTTTCAACTATGAATCGGGCGATTCCCTACCCTTCGGGAACCCCTACGGGGAACGGGATAGCTTCGCTTCACGCAAATTCCGCACATCCTCAAGGCTTAGCCCTGTAGTTTGGCTGATGGTTTCGTCATCTAGGCGTGAAAGTAGCTGTCGGGCGATCGTCACCTTTTCTACTCGCTTTCCTTCTTCTAGTCCTTCCTCTCTGCCTTCTTCTCGTCCTTCTTCTCGTCCTTCTTCTCGTCCTTCCAGAGAAGCCTTAATAATTGCTCCCTGTTGGTCATGAATAAACTGTTCTATTCTGTCCAACTCTGCCACTTCCTCACGACTTAACTTGGCTTGATTCGCAATATTAAAAGCTTCATGTATTTCTGGTATGCTATCCATTGTTTCTGGAACTGATGTCAGACTTCTCGCATTTTTCATGAAATAAATCCACTTATCTGCTAAAGTTTCAAGTTGTTCCAGTTCTTTCGTAAACTTCGGTAACTCTACAAAAACTAAATCCAGATGATTTTCGGGATAGACAAAGTTTTTATCTACTTCTTTGAACACAAATCTCGAAACGAATTCTTCGCTCTCAGGGAACATTTCAAAATCTGTAATTGTCAAAGCAATCACTGGCTTCAATAGTCGATATCCTTGTGCTGCTTCCAATTGAAAAGCATAGGTCTTTGCTGCATTGTACAAAACTCGTTTGCCAAAAAACTGGACGTTGAGCACTTGCATTTCAATAATTACTAAAGTGCCGTCGCTGAGTTTGGCTTTCACATCCAGATAACTATCTTTTAAGCCTTCTAGTTTTGGTGGCAGATTTGGGTTGATAATTTCTAAGTCTTCGATGGTGGAATTGCCTTCATAAATTAAGGCGTTGAGAAAGCTAATCAGAATCTCTTTGCTTTCTGAGGAACCAAAAATTTTTTTGAAGGCGTAATCGGTTTTTGGATTGATAAATATCATGGTTTTAATTTGGTAGTAGGGGTTAAATCAGTATTTTATAGTGCTGATTTTGTTTCCGACAAAGGCTTGACATCTTCGGACAAATGTGCATTGGCCATTACCAACGCTGGCTCCTCGATCATGTCTTCGTCTTCGGTGGGGAGTTCGCAAGAAATCAGCTCTGTGACAATGCGCTCTCCGAGAACATCTTCCCAATCCTGCAACTGTTCTCGGGCTTTGAGCGGCGTATTGACAGCTACGTCTACGCCCATTTGCTGGAGGTTGAGGCTGTGGGCTGTCGATCGACGATTCACAAACTCCACCAACCAAACGCTCAATCCGACTGCGGCCATCAAAGGCAACACAATCCTGTAATCGCGGGTTAATTCAAACATCAACAGGATGGCTGTCAGCGGTGCTCTGGCGCTGCCAGCGAGGACGGCGGCCATGCCCACCATTGCGTAGGCGGGAGGGCCTGCGACGCGATCGCTCAATGCCGGGATCATTTCCAAAAAGATGCCGTAAGCCGAACCCAACGAAGCTCCTAAAAACATCGCCGGAGCGAAGATACCACCCACTAAACCGCTACCAAGGCTAATAGCTGTCACCGCCAGTTTGACGAATAACAGCAACAGCAGCAAAGACAAGGAAAATTTCACATCTTGGAGCATTGCTTGGACTGTTTCGTAGCCCACACCCAAAACTTGAGGCAATTGCAGGGCGACTAAACCGACGATCGCACCGCCGATGACGGGATGAAGCGGCCGGGGCAGTCGTCCGAGCCAAGCAAATCCTTGAGTTTTTCCTTGAAAACAGCGATCGGCCAATTGAATTGCTTCTGTATAAGCTACGGAAACTCCGCTCGCCAAAAGTCCCAATCCCATGTACAGAGGAAGTTCTAGGGGGCTGCGGACATCATAAACGGGCAAAGCAAAGGCCGGCTGAGCTCCCAAACAAATTTGAGCGATCAGCGCCGAAACTACGGCGGAGAGCAAGACAACGCTGACTGACGAAGTGGCGAAGGTGCTGCCGAGCACGACTTCTAAGGCAAAAAAGACTCCGGCGATGGGGGCGTTAAACCCGGCGGATAAACCTGCTGCTGCTCCTGCGCCGAGGAGCAAGCGCTGCCGTTCTGGAGAGAGCTGCAAGACTTGAGCCAGCAGCATTCCGAAGTTGGCGCCGATTTCGACACTGGGGGCTTCCGGGCCGAGGGAGGCGCCGGTGCCGAGGGATACTGAGGCGGCCACCATTTTGGTGATGGGTTTGAGGGGGGAAAGTTCTTGCAGCCCGCGGGTGGCGGCAATTAAGGATGACATATTCGGGCCAAAATCCCGAAACCGCCAGCGCATTAGCCCGATGATGACTCCGCCGAGGGTGGGAATGCACGCTAGTGTCCAAGAGCCTTTCGAGGCGATCGCCCCCATGAAGTCTTCCAGCATCAGGCTATGGATCAAGTTGATGAGATAGTGAAAGGTGACTACGCCTGCGCCAGTAACTCCCCCTATGACTAGGGAGAGGATGAGCAGGAGGGTTTCAGGGCTCGGATGCAGGCGGTTGAGTACCGGGCTGAGGCGGGAGGCATGGGGAGTTTCTGCGGTTGGGCCGGGCGGCAGCAGCTCCACAGGATAGGTGGTTTTCATTTAGGGGTTAGTTCTTCTGTGAGAAGTTAGATAAATATTACATTTTATTTCTTATTCTCATTTTGAGTGATTTTAGGGGAATTGACAAGTTAATTAAGGTGTATTTTAGGGCGGATTTTTGGGGCTGGCGGCTGGGGTGGAATTACCGCTTCTGAGGGTGAGTGAATTTTAGGTGACAATTGTATGCTCAGTGACATTCAAACTGCAATAAACTGAGTGATAATCCTAATTAACTATATCTACAGTGTTAGAGGTTCGGGCGATCGCACTCTGAGGATCTGCGAGCTGGCAGTATGGTAAAAATTAGTTAAACTAAACACTTCCATTAGAAATTTTAGATTCGATAAAAAATCTCAAATGGAAAGTTCGATCGCGCATCACATCATATCGGTTGTTGCGCGGCCGGGATTCTGGGTTTGGGTTTGGCGATCGACATTAGCGGATCGCCGATGGTGGCGACTTTCCAGGGCGGGGATTCTAGCTGGCGGGCTGCGAGTAAAAATGGCGCTCCTCGCTTTAGGCGATCGACCATTATTTTAGGTGGAATAAATGCAGATAACAAAGGTTCGTTGACACTTCCGACATAGGCGTAAGCGCCATTTTCTAGCCACCGACCGCCAACGGTATTTGCATCATCTGGATCTGCGGCTGACCAACTGTGGATTATGTGGATTGCTGCGGGAAATTGGAGTTTTGGTATATCCTCAACCGAGGCGTCGCCGTTACCGACTTGGAATGATTTTGGATAGCCTTTGGAATTCATTAATATTAAGTCAAATGTCCACGGTCTTGAAGCTAAACTCCGCCACAGTTGGAGGCTCGATTCTGGTTGCTGCACTAATTCGACATTCAAACCTATGCTTTTTAGTCCGCTAGCTGCTGACTCCATTTCATATTTTGCCCAATTTCCTTCCTTGGGGTAACTGTCATACAGCATAGCTGTTTCGCTGTCGAGAAATATGGCGCACATGGCTTGATAGATCGATCGCACTTCGGAGCCGTAAATCCAGCCAGTGGCGGCCCAACGTTCACCGTTGGGATGCCGTCCCAAACCGTCGGTAACAGCTAATTGTTCGTCTTGCTTTTGCGGGGATTGATATTTTACTGCTAGTTGGCGTACAATGGTGATTGTGTCAATCGCGTCTCCGAGTTGCGAGTAAAAATATCCGGTTGATTCAACAGCTTTTGTAACTGCTGTTTGCAGATTTTTCCACTGTGCGGTATTAAGGTTATCGTTGGGTTTTCCGAAGTTGCCTTCGACAAAGACTAAAGGTTCCCCGCGGGCCGCTGCTAAGGTCACTGCTGCTAAACGTGCAGGGTCATTTTCTGATGTGATGACTACTCCGGGAGGTTCCCACCCGAGTTCCTTCCATTTTGCTTTTAAGGTTTGAGCATCCGTGGCATTCCAGGCTGCTGCTGTGGCCTTCAGCATTAATTGTTGGAGTTTTTGATTTTTTGGGAGTTCCTGTTTGATGCTGGGTAAACGGACGATTTCTTCGGGTTGGAAGCGCTGCAAAAACATGGGCGCATATTTTTGATCTTCGATCAGAATCGGCCAGTGTCCTTTGAGATTCCACTTTTGGATTGCGGCTAAGAATGTGGCTTCGTCGGGTACTAAAACTATGCGGTTGACTGTTGGGATGTTGGATCGGATCAGGCCGACTCGCAGGCCTGTTTGTACTGGCCAGGGTTGTTGTTTGGCTGATGGGGGGAGTTGAAAGGGTTTTTGGAAAGTGCGATCGCACCCGACAGCGATTATTGCTAAGCTGAGTATAATGGCGATCGCTAGCAATTGAAGTTTTAACTGTTTTTTCATAATGGAACGGGGAAAGCAGCAAAATATTAATTGTAAATACTAGATTTTATAGGTATATTTTTATACTAATACCGGATTTTCGAGGCATGACACAAAGAAAGATTGTAAGTGCGATCGGGATGGCGACTGTTTGGGCGATCGGCTTAGCAACTACAGGTTTAATAATTTTCGCAGCCAACGGTGCCTCAGTCAAGCATCAAGTCCGACAGTTGCTTGTAGCGAGAGAATGCCGGGGGTGCAATCTTTCTGGGGTTAATTTGGGCGCTGTTTTTCTGGAAGGCGTCAATTTAGAAAATGCTAACCTGAACAATGCCAATTTGTGGAGTGCCCATTTGGTAAATGCTAACTTGAAACAGGCAAATTTGGCTGGTATTTACCTGATAAGTAGCAATTTGGTAGGGGCAAATTTGGAGGGAAGTAATTTAGAAAAGGCGTTTTTAGAAGATGCTTATTTGGGAGAAAGTAACTTGAAAAAATCTAACTTGACAGGTGCTTTTATGAAAGGTATTTTTCTGGTTAATGCTGACTTAGAAGAGGCGAATTTGGAGGGAGCTAATCTGTGGATGGCTAATCTGGAAGGTGCTAATTTGAAGGGTGCTAATTTGAGGAATGCTTTGCTGTTGGAGACAAATTTGACCGGGGCGAATTTAAAGGGCGCAGTGATGCCTGATGGTAGGCGGCATGAATGAAAGTCGGTTGACAGTTGACAGTTGACAATTGACAATTGACAGTTGACTCCGAAAGCAGTCATTAGTCATCAGTCATTAGCATTAGTCAGGGGAGAGGGCGATCGCACCTGCAACCTTCATTTCCAGTTATTTTGTGAGGGAGTGAAGGTGTGAGGTGCGATCGGCATCTTAAAAGATTTTACAATTTTACTGCCCGCGTCCTGGTTTGCAATCTACGAAACCTAATGCCTCTGTGCCCTTGAAAACTGGCGATTGCCATCTCAATAACTGCTTCGATCGGGTATTCAATTTCAGCAGCACGAGCTTGCAGTAACGACTTGTTAGCTGGCGTTAACTACCCCGCAATAATCTGTCATACTCTGCATGGCTTCCAATCCAGAACCAGGCAATATCATCATTTTCTTCTACCGCCAAGGCGCGATAGTGTATTCCGATTCGTACCGACCAAAACGAACCTACTTTTTTGAAGTGTAGTGACGGATACCGAGAATCCTGTTTCAGCAATTCATAGCATCGATCGGCTAGTTCTTGAATCTCGTTGGGTAACTGTCGATAGTGATACCAAAAATCAGGGGTTGCAAGATATTTCACAGGTCGGTACAACGCCCTTCACGTAAATGTTGCACTGCTCGTTTAGCTAGATCGTCAAGCCGACCTGCTGCGACATCTTCCTCAAACTGCCGATCCCATACTTCTGCATCGAATTCTGCAAACCAGACGCGGAAATCGGCAAGCTCTTTTGCCGATAATTGACTGACGGCACGTTCAATTTCTTGCAAATTGCTCATAAGATCGAAGGAAAGTTACAACTGGCTTACTCTTCTCATGATAACTCTGAGGAGGCAAACACAACTTAACTTGACAGACATACTCATCTAGCCTGTCACAATGGGAGGAACCAGATCCAAGAGTGGGATACCAGCGTCGCGAGTTCAACCAGGGCAACTGCAACTACAGCCGATGGTACTGCTCAGTTTTAAATTTGCACCAATTTGAAGTAGATGCACCTTATGCTGAGAACAGATTGAATGAGGTTTAAATTTCAACAGTCTGAACAACTTGTTCTCTGACTTAAATCAAAGAATAACCAACTCCGATCGCCCTGCCGGTGAGAAAAAGTGACAAGCTTTTGTAAATGTTTGTAATTTGGTAAATTGTTGAGCTAGGCGAAATGGCGATCGCACTTGCAGCCTTCATTTCCCGTTATTTGGTGAGGAGATGAAGGTTGCAGGTGCGATCTACATCTTAAAAGATTTTACAATTTTACTGCCCGCGTCCTGGTTTGCAATCTACGAAACCTAATGCCTCTGTGTCGAGAAAACTGGCGATTGCCATCTCAATAACTGCTTCGATCGGGTATTCAATTTCAGCAGCACGAGCAATTAGAGCGGCTTGAATTCGATCGGGCAAGCGTCCTAAAATGATTTCGGCATCAGCGAGGGAAAGTTGTTCCAGAAGTTTGGCTTGCATGGCATTCACCTTTCGGTTGGAATTTGAACGTTGTACGGAGGTTCAGTGGCTCTGAGAATGATGGCTTCTAGCTCCAATAGTAACGCAGGGTTTCCAGAGTGAGAAATGAACTTCACTGCAATCCGAATGTCCTCATCGCTATATTTGTCAAGCCATGCCCATAAAAAAGCCTTATGTCCACCGCTGAAGCGTCCTCGCAGGCTTTTGGTTTTACCGATGTAGAGTAACCCGTCCGTTCTGTGCCTGATTGCATAAATCCCAGGACGAGCAGGAATATTGTCAAATTCGCGACTCAAGGGTTGGCATTGCTCAAAAGGGGTGAAGGCGATCGCATCTAGGATTCTCCGAGCTTGAGCTTGTAGTTCAGAATCGTTCATCGGCATGAAACAAGAAGGCTATTGCACAGAAATTATGTTCCCACAAATTCTGTCACAGCCTGTCACCCTTAATTCAAAGAATTGACCACGCCGATCGCTCTGTCGGTGAGAAAAAGTGACATGATTTTGTAAAGGTTTGTAAATTGGTAATTGTGGAGCTAGGAGAAAGGGCGATCGCACTTGCAGCCTTCATTTCCCGTTATTTGGTGAGGAGATGAAGGTGTGAGGCGCGATCGCTACTCTAATAGCGAACAGTTTGGCGTTGCGGGCGATCGAGCTAATGGAGCAAATGAGGGCGATCGTTGAGAGAAAGGTTTGTAAGTTTGTAAATTGTTGAGCTAGAGGAAAGAGCGATCGTACCTGCAACCTTACTACTTCTTTAATGCCATAAGTTGATCGCTGGGAAGCGTATACTCAATTACCAATGCTCCCCCTGAATTAATACCAGCATTGATAGTACCAACGTATTGATTAAGAGCACTCTGTACTTGACCCTCATTGAGTCCTAGTTTAGAGGCTATATTTTTAAAACTTGCATTTATTGCAAATTGTCTAACATCTATCCCATTCATCGTGCTGACAGCTTCCTGTACTTTTGGTGCGAGTTGGGGACCAACAAATGTACCTGCTAGAGAAACTATATCTGCATACCATCTTCCTTCTAATCCCTCAATTTTAGGATTTCCTTTAGCAGCAACAACTGTTTTGTTTTCCCTGATCTGTATACCAAAGTTTTGTGTGATGCGACCACTAGCCGATACCCAAGGCGTGTATTTTTTCTTGCCAAACACAGAGGCAATTAGCTCTCTATGCTCTACCTGTACTACCCCACTAACCTGAAGTTGGTCACCCTGCATCTTAGCATCTGTATTTTTTAGGGTGATACGATTGAAAGCGGTATCCTTTAAACGTTGTTCGTTAACTTTGAGTGTTTGTCTCAAACCAGCTTCTAGAAGATCCTTCGGAATGCTTACTTTAACTTTGTTAGAGTCCGCCTGTATTCCAGGTTGAAAATTTGGGAAATTAATGGCTGATGCTTGTTGAATAGGTGCTATCACAGAGCCTATACTTAGGGCAGCAAATGTCAATCCTATAACCAATTGTTTCTTCATTGTCTTCTACTTGAATGTGGTTTAACTTTCAACAGTCTGAGCAACTCTTGCTCTGCCTTAATTCAAAGAATAAATCACTCCGATCGCCATGCCGGTGAGAAAAAGTAACTCTCTTTTGTAAACTTGCGTAAATTCCCCGATCGATTTGAGATTTCACCTTATCCCAAATCCGGTTTAAATATCCCTCTTATTTCTCAGTCCGCGAAGGCGGACTTCGTTCGTATAGACGCGGTTTCAACCGCCGAGTATAAAATGGATTACCTTGCGGTTAATTTAGTAAATTTGTTTTCTATCCGGAAAAAGAACCCCCACTCAGAATAATCGGTAAATCTACTGAATAAATCAAAATAACAAAATATGACAGCACAAGAGGCGATCGCCCTAATCGACAATCTGTTACAATCCGTTAACAAAAAACACAAACTCAATGACGTTCAATCCATCATCTTTCTAGAAACTTGGGAAGGACACTCTTATCAAGAAATAGCCGATCGCCTACTTTACGAACACGAGTATATCAAACGAGTCGGTTCGCTTTTGTGGCAAAATCTATCTCAAATCATCGGCGAGAAAGTCTCAAAACACAATCTGCAAGCAGTCTTGCGCCGCTACCAGCATGGCAATGCGGGCATCCAAGATTGGGGAGAAGCGATCGATGTTTCCTATTTTTACAACCGCTTGCAGGAATTAGAAACATTAGAAACTTGGATTAACAGCAATTCTACCCGTGCGATCGGTATTTTTGGAATTGGCGGTATTGGCAAAACTTCTCTGTCTGTTAAAATCGCCCAGCAAATTCAATCTCAATTTGAATTCGTAATTTGGCGGAGTTTGCAGCAAGCACCCACCTTAGATGCTATACTCAGCGATATTTTACCGATTTTAACTAATTCATCAGTCACAACAAATAACTCTATTTCTGCTCTCATGGAACAGTTGCGGCAAAAACGCTGTTTGTTAATTTTAGACAATCTGGAGTCGATTTTGCAAGCAGGAAATCGCAGCGGACAATATCAACAAGGCTATGAAGATTACCGACAGTTATTTGCCCGCATTTCTGACGAATCTCACCAAAGTTGTCTGATTTTAACCGGAAGAGAACAACCGGGCGGGTTTCCTGTGCGATCGGGCGAAAATTTACCCGTGCGATCGCTCCAACTCTTCGGAGTTTCACCGCCCGTATGCCAGAAAATCCTCGCGGATAAAGGATTAAAGGCAACACTACTACAAAGTAGAGATATTGTCAACTACTTTGGCGGTAATCCTAGGGCGATCAAAATTGCGCCACCACGATTAAAAATATTTTTGGCGGTGATATTCAGGCATTTTTAGCGCAAGGAAATACTGTTTTTAGCGATTTGTGGGATTTGCTCGATCGCCAGTTCGATCGCCTGTCTCCCCTGCAACAACAAATCATGTACTGGTTGGCCATTAACCAAGAAGCAGCGACTCCTGAGAAGCTAAAAGCTGAAATTTTGCCCAAAGTTTCTGGACGCGAACTGATGGAAGCGTTGGAGGCGCTGGCGGAGCGATCGCTCATTGAAGATCGGCGATCGCTCAATCAGAGCGCATCAACAACTTTAATGCTACAGCCTGCGATCGTCGAGTATATCGTAGAACGCTTGATTCAAACCGCAATCTAAAACTTTTAATAAATTCCTGGAATTATTTTTTTGACTCGCTGGCGGTAATCTGAATAGTCGGGATATTTTTCACTCAACCAAGTTTCTTCGCGGTTGGCTTTGATGTCAAAAAATATTAGTAAAATTGCAGTGGCGATTAAGTGCGATAAGCTCATTTGAAAAATTGTCCAGCCAAGGGCTGCTAAAATTAAGCCGCTGTATAGTGGATGCCGCACTAGGCTGTAAATGCCTGTTTGGACTAATTCTCCGTTTTCTATTGGATACGGTAAAGGTGTGAGGTTTTTCCCTAAGTCTATCAATCCTTTGATGATTAAAATTAGTGCGCCTAAGCCGAGGATACTTGCCAGAAACCAGGTAAGATAAATTAATTGAGTTGATTGAATTTTGAATCCCGGTATTTGATAAACTGGTAATATGGCAAATCCTACGAGTAATGCTCCTTGAAGCAATACTAAATATTCGCCGCGGCTGTTTTGGCGCCAGCCTTCGCGCGTGAAACCCCAATCAGTTAATAGTTTCATAGGAAGAGGAAAGTTCGGCAACGGATTTTTTAGCGGATTTAACGGATGTCACGGATAGAGGGAAGTTCGGCAACGGATTTTTTAACGGATTTAACGGATGTCACGGATAGAAAGGTTAGAAGAGTCCTGGACGCATTAAGAGCAAATCAACCGGGTTTTTTACCTTATTTGCAGGGTAAAATCTGTGTGTTTTGGTAAAAAAACCCGGTTTCTGACTAGCTGTGAATAAGTTTTATTTATTCTAGCCAGGGACGTGTCATTAGTTCTAGTTGGTTGACTTCATCTTGGCTTAAAGTCCATCCTAATGCGCCTGCGTTTTCTTCGGCTTGTTTTGCGGTTTTGGCGCCGGGAATTGGGATGACTCCGTTTTGGGCTATTAACCAGTTTAGGGCAACTTGGGCTGGCGTGCGATCGCGCTTTCTCCCCATTTTCCGCAAGGTGGACATGACTAATTCGATTTTCTCAATCCCGGCTTTGCTGAAGCGGGAGTCCATTTTGCGGGCTCCTGTCGGTTGTTCTTGGGCGGTGTATTTGCCCGTGAGCAATCCTTGGGCTAAGGGGCTGTATGCTAAAATTGTTACTCCCAATTCCGAGGCGGCACTGACAATTCCTTGTTTTTCTACTTGTCGCGACAGCAATGAGTAACGGACTTGATTTGTTGCTAGGGGAACGCCTCTGGCTGCTAATATTTTGTGGGCTTCGCGCATCTGTTCTTCTGAATAGTTGCTGACTCCTACT
>JAYUGZ010000239.1:0-2038 GCA_043767465.1 Cyanobacteriota bacterium | reverse complement strand
TCCCACATGAAGTTTTGCAGCAGGCGTTTGCGGGGCTGTTTGCTTTTGGCGAAGCGATCGGGGAATATTTGGTAGAATACGGCGTGTTTAACCCAGTCAGGCGTTTGGATTTGCATACAATTTTCCTGTCTTTTACGGCTTAGGCTACAGTATCAGAGGTTTCTAGCGGATCTAGCTTTTGGTAGAGAATACACACGGGTTGTCAAGTTTTGTCGATCGACTTGTCGTAACATCTTACACAAATTTGCCGTCGCTCTCAGATTGAAAACTGATGCTATCCTAGAAATTTATCGTCAAGACGGTGGCGCTTCCTGACTGCTGTGGAGTCGGACTCGCCTCACAGAACAGCAAGGCCAGGAAAAAAAACTATAGCAGTTGACAGTTGACCTGTGACAGCTCGCCCGCTCGGCTTCGCCGAAGGGTTGACAGTTGCATAACCCGAATCAAACCATTGATTCGGTACGGGTATCAGCTCTATTCATGAAGTTATTGATGTCCTCACCGATGTGGCGGTTGCGATAACTTATACTCAAGCATAACCAGAGGGCGCTTGGAACCCAAAGTGCGACCGGCTCTCCTAAAAAAAAACAATAGCGCGATCGAACTGGGATAGAAGAGAAATTGCCCTCCGAGGGAATCAACAACAGAAAACTTGTAATTAACAGCCAAAAACGCCCAGCCTTATTCTTTTGTTAAACAGGTATGATTTATTCATGAGTATTTCAACTCAACAACTTAAAACTTTTTTAAATATCTATTCTTGCTTGATGAGTATTTTAACTTACAACTCAAAACTCCTAACTCCTGTCCCACAAGCACTCCAACTCTCACAAACCAGATTTTTTAACTGTTATTGAGACGGGGAACGAAGTATTTGGATTAACAAAGCCGATTTCTGCGCCAGCGACTGAAATCAAAACTCAAAACTCAAAACTCAAAACTTTCTCGCTCCCCCCCTTGTCAAGAAGCCCTCACCATCCGACACTGGACTTGGAGAGTTCATCGACCCTACGGAGAAAGTTCCTTGAAAAAAGTCTTAGCTATCATCCTCGGTGGCGGTGTAGGCACCCGCCTTTACCCCCTAACCAAACTGCGAGCCAAACCGGCGGTTCCCCTCGCAGGCAAATATCGCCTCATCGATATTCCTGTCAGCAATTGCATCAACTCCGAAATAGTCAAAATCTACGTCCTCACCCAATTCAACTCGGCATCCCTGAACCGCCACATCTCCCGCACCTACCAGTTTTCCGGCTTCACCGAGGGATTTGTGGAGGTGCTCGCCGCCCAGCAAACTCAGGAAAACCCCGACTGGTTTCAAGGGACAGCCGACGCAGTTCGCCAATATCTCTCGCTGCTAGAACAGTGGGACGTTGACGAATACTTGATTCTTTCAGGCGACCACCTCTACCGCATGGACTACCAGAAGTTTGTGGAGAGACACCGCCAAACCAATGCCGATATCACCCTCTCGGTTTTGCCAATGGACGAGAAGCGGGCCTCGGATTTTGGTTTGATGAAAATCGACGACAACGGCCGCATTGTTTCTTTCAGCGAAAAGCCAAAAGGCGATGCGCTCAAACAAATGCAGGTGGATACGACTAAACTGGGACTGACCGCGCAGCAGGCTCAGGAAAGTCCTTACATTGCTTCGATGGGGATTTACGTCTTCAAAAAAGAAGTTTTGATTAAACTCCTGAAAGAATCCCCCAACCAAACTGATTTTGGTAAAGAGATTATTCCGAATTCTGCAAAAAACCATAACGTTCAAGCTTATTTGTTTGACGATTACTGGGAAGATATCGGAACGATTGAGGCTTTTTATGATGCTAACTTGGCGCTGACAAAACAGCCTCAGCCTCCTTTCAGTTTTTACGATGAAAAGGCGCCGATTTACACTCGCCCGCGTTTCTTGCCGCCGACTAAGCTTTTAGATACTCACGTGACGGAATCGATTATTGCTGAAGGCTGCATTCTCAAACAGTGCCGGATCGACCATTCTGTGTTGGGAGTTCGATCGCGCATTGAAGCTGGATGTACG
>JAYUGZ010000238.1:0-2038 GCA_043767465.1 Cyanobacteriota bacterium | reverse complement strand
TTAGCCGCACAAATCGGCGAAAATGTCTACATTGACATTGCCAAGTGGCATTTGTATCTCCGTGATGCCCACCTGCATACCGTTGTTGCCGAACAACTCTATTCGATGCTGGAAGATGGCAGTTTAGATGATGACAAAGTTGGACGAGTTTTGCAAGGTATTTCAGTTAAGCTGGGCGGCGGTAAGCGGGAAGTGCCGCTGGCAGATTTGATTCCGATGCAGTCTCAAGTTCATTTGATGGATGTGCTTGAGGAATTTCAGCGGAAGATGTGATTTAAGTGCGATCGACCTTTTTGATTTAAGGGCGATCGCGCTTTATCTCAATTCCCTAAATCAACCGGAAATTAGCAGATGTAATCGCATTAGCACTCACTCCAATCATCACGCCTAACTCTTCTCCTGTCAAGAGATTCTTGATAATTGTTCCCTGATTATTTTGACTTATTGCCAACTGACCAAAACTCAAACCACCGCTTAATCCAATCAAATCTTGACCCACGGTAAAATCAGCGATAATATCAAATCCTTGACTAGCTTTTAAGACAAAGATATCGTTCCCACTACCGCCAATTAAACTATCATTGCCCAAGTCTCCGTAAAGAAGATCATCACCTTTGCCACCCAGAAGAGTATCATTATCTTCACCTCCGTACAGAGTATCATTGCCTTCACACCCTGCGAGGATATCTGCTGCTTCGTTACCCCTGATAAAATCATTACCTACACCGCCGCAGATAGTATCCGAACCCTCATTTCCAAGTAGGGAGTCATTACCTTCACTACCAAGGATGATGTCATCACCTTTACCTCCATATAAAGTGTCATTACCCTTGCCACCATCAATGAAATCATCATTTCGATTTCCATAAACGATGTCATCACCTTCGCGGCCATTGATGGAGTCATTGCCTTTACCTCCAAAGATTAAATCGTTACCTAAGCCACCTAGAATGATGTCGTTGCCTTCATCTCCAAATAAGATGTCATCACCTTTGCCACCGCTGATAAAGTCATTCCCTTTATTGCCATTAAAAATGTCCTTGCCAATACCCCCATATAAGTTATCATCCCCTGATTTGGCATCGAATATATTGCCGTTGTTGCTGCCGAGAAATTCATCGTTTTTGGCAGTGCCTATTTGAATTCCCGATACACCAAGTATGGTGTTTTCAACTGAGTTAGGCTGGTTTAAATTGGGATAGGCAATGTCATCGCAGATACAGTCATCGTTGGGAATGTTGTTGGTTGTTGGTGTCGGTGTTCCCGATGGAGTCGGCGTTGGTGTATCTGTTCCCGTTGGTGTTGGCGTTACCGTTGGTGTCGGTGTTGCTGTGGAATTACTAAAGAGAATGATGTCGCTTGGTGAGAGAGAATTGGCTTTGATAGAGATAGTTTGACCATTCCCTAAGTTTAAGACTAAACCGGAAGGGGTAGATTGTAATGCTGCGAGCACTTGTTCCGGTGAGGTGAAACCGAAGGCGACATCAAGTTGTAATTTATCTTCTCCAGGGGTGAAGTCTAAAATCTGGTTTTGTCCGCCGAAAGTACCAGTTCCGGGACTAAAGATGAAGGTGTCATTGCCAACTCCTCCGGTGAGGGTGTTGTTGCCAACTCCGCCATTTAGGATGTCATTGCCAGCGCCACCATCAAGGATGTCATCACCACCGCCACCGCTGAGATTGTCTGGGTTGCTTGTACCGGTGAAGTTGTCGTTAAAGGGACTGCCAATGATAGTGACAGGTTGAGTGATGTTGCTGAAGTTTTGGGTAACGCTGTTGGGAGAGGAGGCATAGTCGAAGAAGTTGGTGGGTGTTGGCGTTACCGATGGCGTTCCCGATGGAGTTGGTGTTCCCGATGGAGTTGGTGTTCCCGATGGAGTGGGAGTTCCCGATGGAGTGGGAGTTCCCGATGGTGTGGGCGTTCCCGATGGAGTTCCCGATGGAGTCGGTGTTCCCGATGGAGTTCCCGATGGAGTGGGCGTTCCCGATGGCGTGGGAGTTCCCGATGGAGTTCCCGATGGAGTGGGCGTTCCCGATGG
>JAYUGZ010000237.1:0-5140 GCA_043767465.1 Cyanobacteriota bacterium | reverse complement strand
AGGGTTGGCGTGGGATGAAAGACGAGTGAGCGGACGATTCCACCCGCTGGCGCGTGACGCGAAGGCGCAGAAGCGTGGAAGATGGGCGGGTGGATGAGGACTCGAACAAATTCCCATGATTGACCATTGATTTATGCTGCGTTATCATGGTTGTATTAACTGCGATAAAAGTCATTGTGTTGAAGGCGGTCAAAGTCAGAATTTATCCAAGCATCGAGCAACAAAGTCATTTGGCGCAAGCATTTGGCTGTGTTCGCTTTGTTTGGAATCAATCTCTGGCTACAATGTCCCAGACTTACAAAGAGACTGGAAAAGGCATCTCTGCCTTCACGATGAAGAAACAGATCCCAGTTTGGAAGACTGAACATGAATGGCTCAAGCAGTGCTATTCGCAATGCCTCCAGTCTTCTGTTCTTAATCTGTCTCAAGCTTTTATCAATTTCTTTGATGGTAGAGCCGGGTATCCAACCTTTAAGAAACGTCAAGGCAGACAATCGATGCAGTACCCTCAGAACGTTAAAATTCTGAGCGATGCTGAGATTAAATTCCCTGGCAATCTTGGAGTAGTCAAAGCTAAAATTCATCGTGATTGTGTTGGCACATTAAGGACTGTGACGGTATCTAGAATGCCTGATGGTCGTTATTATGCCTCGCTGTTGATGGATGATGGGAGCGAAAATCCAGTCAGTAACGAAGATGGAAAAGCTATTGGTATTGACCTTGGCTTGCTAGATTTTGTCGTTACATCGGATGGATCTAAATACCAGAACCCTCGACATCTCAAAAAGCATGAGCGCAATCTAAAGCGCAAACAGCGTAAACTTTCTAGAAAGAAGGATAAGACTACTAACCGACGACGCAAGGCTAAACTAGCTGTAGCCAAAGTCCATGCAAAAATAGCGAGAGTCCGGGAAGATTTCCGACACAAACTATCCCGTAAGATAGTTAACGAAAACCAAGTTATTGTGGTCGAGAATCTGGCAGTAAAGAACATGGTGAAAAATCATTGTTTGGCTAAGTCCATCAGTGATGCTGGATGGGGAATGTTCTGCACTATGCTCAAATACAAAGCAGAAGCAGAAGGCAAGGTCTATCTAGAAGTAGGTCGATTTTTCCCGTCGTCTCACCTGTGTTCAAATACTTTACTGTCGTTGCCTAAGATGGATTTATCGGTGCGTGAATTTGACTGTCCCCATTGTGGTTCGCGACACGATCGAGACATTAATGCAGCTATCAACATCAGAGACGAAGGCTTACGGTTATTGACGTTGGGAACCAGCGTTACTGCCAAGGGAGGCAATGTAAGACCAAAACAGTATGGGCGTAAGTCTACTACTGTCGAGGCGGTTGCCCTTGATCTTGGAAGCCCCCCTCATACTGGTACTCCAGTTGAGGGCGGGTAGTTCACTCTGTATAGTTGCCTCCCTCCCCGTGGCATCCCCCTGATTATTGTGGCGGGATTTTGAGAATAATTTTGTCCCCCCTGGTTGAAGGGGGGCTTTCGGGGAGTCGATGCTTAATCGTCAAACAGCAAGCTGTGAATCCGTTTTAGCTGATGGTTGACACCTGTGGCACTAAACCAGCAAGGCAAAACTGCTCGCCGATAGCTGGTTAGGCAGCACGCCCGCCACTACAGCCAAAATCTGGTTGTTGCTGGCGATCGCCGTCGAGCCATTAGTTTGGGTAAGTGACAGTTGATTGAAGTCCAAGCCTCCCGCCAACAGCAGCGAATCAAATCCGGGCGTAAAGTTGATAATCGTGTCAGTTCCCAGGCCGGGAGCCAAGACAAAGCGATTGGCGCTGGTACCGCCGATCAGGGTATCGTTACCGCTGCCGCCAAAGAGCAAATCATCGCCAGCGCCGCCAAAGAGCAAATCATCGCCAGCGCCGCCAAGCAAGGTATTGTTACCCTCGTTGCCGCAGAGAGTGTCATTGCCTTGATCGCCAAATAGCACGTCATCGTCGAGACCTCCCAACATTAGGTCATCGCCTTTGCCACCGTACAATACATCATTACCTTGGCCGCCAGAGATCGAGTCATTACCGCGATTGCCGTAGATTGTATCGTCGCCAATATCGCCAAAGATCAGGTCAAAGCCCTTGCCGCCGAAAAGAGTATCGCTATCTATGCCACCGTAGACGGTATCGTTGCCCGTGTTGCCATTGATGTAATCGCCGCCCTCTTGACCGAAGATCAAATCGTCGCCGCCCAACCCGAAGATAGAGTCACTGTTGGCACTGCCCACGAGGGTATCGTTGCCGTTAGTGCCGTTGATAACACTGTTCCGTGAAGGACTCGCCGGCAGATTGGGAGCCGCAATCCTGGGGAAGTCATCAGGGCAAACCAAATCTGTCGGTACAGGAGTAGGTGCAGGCGTCGGTGTCGGTACTGGTGCCGGTGTCGGTGTCGGCACTGGTGCCGGTGTCGGTGTCGGCACTGGTGCAGGTGTCGGTACTGGTGCAGGCTCAGGCGTCGGAGTCGGCACTGGTGCCGGCGTCGGAGTCGGCACTGGTGCCGGTGTCGGAGTCGTGACAACACCTATCGGTGTCGGTGTCGGCGGCGGTGTCGGTGTCGGCGTCGTGATAATCGGCGTCGGCGTCGGGGCGTTCCCGAAATTGATGCCGGTGACAATCTGACCCGAAGTCAGCGTGATGTCCGCAGGGTTGGGGCTGCTTTGGGTGAACCCAGTTTTGTTGACTTCTCGGACGCTGTAGGTTGCAGGCGCTAGGTTGGCGAACAGGTAGTTACCGCTGGCGTCTGTAGTGGTAGTAACAGGAGCGGGCGCAGGAGTTGGAGCAGGAGTGGTTCCAGTCACCACCTTGTTTAACACAATTTGGAAATTGGCTAAACCCGGTTCTCCGGCATCCTGAACCCCATTCTTGTTAGTGTCTTGGAACTTGAGACCTCGGATCGCGCCCGGTTGGGGCAGGAAGTTGCCGAAGTTAACGCCCGTCTTGGCATCTCCGGCCTTAACCGCGATCGGGGCGGGGTTAGGTGTCGTCTGAATCCAGCCAGTTTGCGGTACTTCTCTTACCTGGAAAGTTCCTGCGGGTACGTTGCGCAGAGTGTAGTTGCCCGTAGCATCGGTGACTGTTGTAATTTCCCCTTGATCGAAGATTCCATTTGCTGGGTTGCTATCGAGGAAGATTTGCCAGTTAGCTAGCCCCGGTTCTGTAGCATCCTTAACGCCGTTTTGGTTGAGGTCGTTGAATTTTTGACCGCTGATGGTGCTCGTCTGGAAGAAGTTGCCGAAGTTGTTGTTTTGGGAGTCGCTACCGCTGGTGACGGCGACGGTCAACGGTGTGTTAGCCGCGGGCTTGGTTTGTATCCAGCCCGGTTGCTGTACTTCCCGCAAGTCGTAGCTGGCGGCTAGCAGGTTGGTGAACTGGTACTTACCGGCGACATCGGTGACGGCGACGATTTCGGTTGGGTCTTGCTTGCCGTCTTTGTTAGCATCCAGGTAGATAGTCCAGCCTGGTAGCGGTGGTTCGCCGGCATCTAGCACACCGTTTTTGTTGATGTCGTTAAATTTAATCCCGCTGATCTTCCCGAACTGGAAGTTTCCGAAGTTGGTGGGATTGGTTGCGTTGGTGACGTTCACGCCGCTGCTGGGAGTGATGTTGCCAGTGGGGGCAAGAGTTGGTTGCCAACCAGTCTTTGGCACTTCCTTTAGGGTGTATGTGCCGAATCCAACATCGGTAAAGGTGTAGTTGCCTGTGGTAGCTGTCGTTTGGGTTTTGACCACTGCACCGGCGGCGTTGAGTAACTGAATATCAAAAGGAGTTGCCGGTGCTACCTCTCCCGTGTCTAGGATGCCGTTGCCGTTTTTGTCCTCGAATTTGGTGCCGCTAATGGTGATGTTTTTGAAGTTGCCGAAGTTTCCGCCGGCGACTGTTGCACCGCTTTGGAGGGGGATGTCGGCGGGATCTGTGGTGGTTTTTGTGGAGCCTGTGGGTACTTTTTCCCGGACGCGGTAGTTAGCACCGCCGGTCAGTGGCCCTAGGTTGGGGAAGCTATAAGCACCAGTGGCAGTTGTGTTTTGGGTGGTGATAATTGCTCCGGTGACGGAGTTGATTAAGTCGATCGGGATGCTGGGTAATCCCGCATCCCCTGGTGAGTCTTGGCTGCCGTTGCCGTTTTTATCATCGAATACTAGACCATTAATGGTCATGGACTGGAAGTTGCCGAAGTCTTTGCCACTAGAGTCCGCAATACCTGTGTTGTAGGGAGTTGCGCCAGTAACGGGGAGAGTTTGCTGCCAACCATTTACTGCCACTTCCTTAATCGGGCTGTTCGTTTTGGTATCCGGGAGAGTGTAGGTACCGCCGATCGCAACGGTGGCCTGCTTTTCAGTAGCATCCGGTACGTTGTTGTTATTGTTGTCTACATAAATAACAAAGCTTTGCACTGGAGTAGTAGCGGTGCCATCAGTCCCATCTTTAACGCCATTGCCGTTGGAGTCGTTAAATTTCTGACCGGTGACAGTAGGGCCGTATTCATAAGCGCCGATGTCAACACGGCCGTTGACAGTTCGGGCATAGACCTGACCGAACTGAGTACCCCGCTGGTCTGCGGTGAGGGCTGCCCCAGTCGTGTTGACGGCGAGGGTATTAGTGCCAGCATTGATCGCGCCTCCTGTACCGATGGGGGCAGTGCTGAGCAAGGCGTGAGTGGAGATGAGACCGCCATTATTTTGCAGGGGGCCCAGCCAAGGTACCGCAACACCGGTGCCGATGAAGCTGGTGGTGTTAGTAGATGTTCCAATAACTTCACTAGCCCCTGCTGTTGCTGAAGTATTGCCAACGACGAGGGTATTGTTGAGAGCGAGAGTTCCGGCGTTGTTGAAAATTCCGCCGGCAACGCTGGCATTCAGCAGGGGAGGGATGACAACTGCGGGGTTGCTGGTGATCGTAGTATTAGTAAAGGTTGCAGTTGCAGAAAGCTGGTTGAGAAAAATTGCACCGCCCACTCCCGCACCCGCAGTAGCGCCAGCACCGCCAGCGGCGCCGCCCGTTGCTCTGCTGCTGCTGAAGGTGCTGTTGCTGACCTTCAAAGTACCGCTGTTGAGAAAAATCGCTCCTCCCAGACCAGCACCGCCACCGCCAGCACCGCCCACAGTTGCACCATTGCCACCTTGGC
>JAYUGZ010000236.1:0-2040 GCA_043767465.1 Cyanobacteriota bacterium | reverse complement strand
AATCGGGGCAATACACTGGCTAATTTAGGCAGGCCAGAAGATGCGATCGCCTCCTACGACAAAGCCTTAGAATTCAAACCAGATAAACACGAAGCCTGGAACAATCGGGGCTATGCACTGGATAAATTAGGCAGGCTAGAAGATGCGATCCCCTCCTATGAAAAAGCCTTAGAATTCAAACCAGATTACCACGAAGCCTGGTTTAATCGGGGCAATACACTGGCTAATTTAGGCAGGCCAGAAGATGCGATCGCCTCCTACGACAAAGCCTTAGAATTCAAACCAGATTATTACCAAGCCTGGTCCAATCGGGGTTCTGCACTGGATGATTTAGGAAGATTTGAAGATGCGATCGCCTCCTACGACAAAGCCTTAGAATTCAAACCAGATTACCACGAAGCCTGGAACAATTGGGGTTCTGCACTGGGTAATTTAGGGAGGCTAGAAGAAGCGATCACCTCCTACGACAAAGCCTTAGAAATCAAACCAGATTATTACCAAGCCTGGTCCAATCGGGGCGTTGCACTGTATAATTTAGGCAGGCTAGAAGATGCGATCGCCTCCTACGACAAAGCCTTAGAAATCAAACCAGATGATAACACATACTGGATTAATCGAAGTATTGCAGTCAAAAACGCACCTGGATATAACCAGCTAGTTTATGAAATATTACAGCTACAATTCCCTAAATCCCCACCAGTAACCAGAACTCTCATAACTCACAACCTGACACAGCGCGGCTATGAAGGAAAAATATTAACATTACAAGCAGGCTTAGAGTATTGCCAACAAAATACCCACCTCGAAGGATATGGAACACTGCATCAAGCACTAGGAGATGCTCACTACAGTCGAGCACAACTCAATTCTCCCAACACCTATTGGAATAAAGCCACCACCAGCTACAAAGAAGCCCTCAAAACTCTCACCAAAGAAGCTTTCCTGCAACTGCATCTAGAAGTTTTGCAGAAATTAATCAAAACCTTAGTCAGCTTAAAACAAACTGACGAAGCAAATAAATTACGACGAGATGCCACCGACTTATTGCACCGCTTGCTGCAACAGCAAAACTATTCCCAACTTACCCAACAGCAACTCACCGACAAATTAGTTAGCTTTGAACAATTAACCGTAAATATATTCATCCAATCCGGGCAATTTGCCAAAGCCTTAGCCACAGCAGAAACCGATAAAAATGTCTGCTTATCTTGGCTGCTGGATGCCTTGCCAATTCCCGATTACGAAACAGAAGAGACAGTCACTCACGCCCAAATTCAGCAACTCATCAATCCCACAACCGCCGCGATTTACTGGCATCTCAGCGACGCAGCCATAACAACATTCATCATTAAATCCGATGGCTTGTTGTCTCCCGAAACCTGTTTCAGCGATTTTCCCGATGAATTGGAAAAATGGGTGAAGGAGTGGAATCAACAATACACCGATTATCAATCTAAGGAGAAAGCTGGTCAACAAAATCATCCTTGGCGCGGGGGAATGGTAAGTAAATTTGCACGACTCAAGGAAATACTGAAAATTGATGTGATTGAACAGCAATTAGAGGGAATTACGGAGTTGATTTTGATTCCGCACCGGGACTTGCACCGCTTCCCAATTCATGCTTTGTTTGGTGGGGATTTTGTGGTGAGTTATTTGCCTAGCGCCGCCGTTGGGATTAGTTTGCAACATCGGTTTACCCCGGAATGGGCAACCACGGGGGGATTGCCCCTACAACAAAATAATCGATTCGTAGGGGCGGTGCCCCCGTGCCCGCCCTCTTCTTCCTCCATCCTCAGTATCGAGAATCCCCACAGCGTAATTACCGATAAAAACGGCCAACAAAAAAGACTCGCCCCTCTCCCCGCCGCCGAAATCGAATCGGAAATTATTTGCCGAATGTTCGACAATTCCACCCGACTCAAAGAAGACGCAGCCACCCTCGATGAAGTCGAAACATTATGGCAACAACCCCACAATATTTTTCACTTCACAGGCCACGGCAGCTATAATTTTGATACGCCCCTAGAATCGACTTTATAC
>JAYUGZ010000235.1:0-12928 GCA_043767465.1 Cyanobacteriota bacterium | reverse complement strand
ATACACCCGCGCTCTCACCACCTGGTCAGAATCAATCAGAGAATGTTTGGGTAAACAGCCTCGCTTGATCCGGGCGAGCACCAAAAACCCGATTCAGATTAATGGCAAAGTAGGCACGATTGTCAGAAACGCAAATAACCGTGCAGTTTGCAAATAAGCGAATAAGTTCCGCTGTCTGAAAAAAACTAGATAGCATTGTTGCACAAAAAGAGCAATAGAAAACCTATTGCTCTTTTTGTTGGCAAAATTTGAATAGTCATGGACGCACTGGGGCCAGAAACCGGGTTTTTTTACGAAAATCCTTCGCTGGAGTCACGAGATTAGGTAAAAAACCCGGTTTCTTTCTCAGGAGTGCGTCTAGGACTGTTGAATTAATATCTATAACGACATCACTACAAATGAGATAATTCTGCTGAAACCTGGTTTTTTCCAAAAATATGCTGGGAAGCCCGAAGGATATGGATTTTAACCCTATAATTCTCGATTAAGTAGCGCAAAATTCATGTGTACTCAGCAAAATTTCCCCATAATCAGGAATCCAAGCTAGCCACTTTTCCTCCGAACACTGACACAACAGCCACGCTTCGTCAAAACTGAATGCTGTTGGCGGATTGAACAATTTGACCCACATCGAAGGAGTCAATTTTGGTGCAGGTACCGCGCAGCCAAATTTTGCCCAGTCGCGGGCAGTCGCGGCGCTTGCTGGCGGTTGTGGCGGTTGCCAAGTACGAATATCTGTTTGCAGTTGCATAACTACTCCTGTCGAGCTAAGAGTCTGCACTCCTTGCTGGGTTTCAATAGCCCCGGTGAAGGCGCAGATAAATTTTGATTATGTAGTCTATGCTACGGAATTTTATAGGTGAATGTGTAGGTCGTAGTAAAAATTTACAATCAAAGCTCAAAAGGTCGATCGACCTTTGGGCCGATCGCCAGCGATCGATTACCATAGCAAAAAACATCTGATTGATTTAAAAAAGTCGGACATGAACCAAACTGCAAAATCCCAGTGGAAAACTCTAGACCGCTTTGTAGAAATCAACTCTCATTGGGTAAAACTAATCGCCGAACATCTCGAAACAACCGAAGGACAAACAGTAGAATATTGGCGAGTAGAAAGAGCAGATTCAGTGGTAATCTTGACCATTCAAGGTGACAAATTGCTGTTTCCTCCACCGATGTATCGCCCCGGCGTGGCATCCGCAACCCTGGATTTTCCCGGCGGTCGCGTACCAGCCGGATCGACGCCAGCAGCGGCAGTTCCAGCTATACTCAAGAAGGAATTAGGTGTGACTGAAAGTGCGATCGCCTCCATCGAACCACTCAATGCGATCGGCTGGGCAATCAACAGTTCATTCTCCAATCAAAAACTCTACGGTTTTGTTGCCCAATTGCACCCCACAGCCACAGTCAACCCCAAATTAATCGGTGCTACATATCCTACAAACCCAGACGGAATTCGCCACTTGCTCAAAAAATTAACTTGCCTCCAATGTCGAGCATTATTGCTAGAATGGCAAAACCAAATTAATTTTACTGTACATTAAGTAGGGTGCGCACTGCGCACCTTACTTCTAAAGCTAGCGTATAAACCAATTTTTTACTCATAATTTAAACTACTAAAAACCAACATCACCACAACTAATTATGGCTTTCAACAATGAAGTTGCTGTCGAATGTCTCGACGTTACATATCGGCTCAATCGCAGGGATTTAGTCGATAAACTAAATTTTAAAGTGTTCCAAGGAGAAGTTTTAGTATTGCTAGGACGCAGCGGTAGTGGCAAAACTACTACCATGAAATTGATTAACAATTTACTGACACCAAGCAGCGGCGAAGTGCTTGTCATGGGAAAACCGACCACTGAGTGGGATTCAATTCAACTGCGGCGAAAAATTGGCTACGTGATTCAAGAAATTGGTTTGTTTCCCCATTTTACAGTCGAGCAAAATGTCGGTTTAGTGCCAAAATTGGAAGGCTGGGAGGGCGATCGCATTAAATCTCGCGTCCACCAACTGTTAGAATTAGTCAACCTCGACCCCCAGCACTTCGCCAAACGTTATCCCCATCAGTTATCCGGCGGACAGCGCCAGCGGGTGGGTGTCGCCAGAGCACTGGCGGCTGACCCTCCACTGCTGTTAATGGACGAACCGTTTGGTGCTTTAGACCCCATTACTCGCCTGGAATTGCAGCGGGAATTCCGTCAATTGCAGCAGCAACTGGGCAAAACTGTGATTTTTGTGACTCACGGCATTCAAGAAGCTTTTTTTTTAGCCTCTAGAATTGGTTTGATGCAAAACGGAAGATTGGTTGAATTGGCTGCGCCGGATAAATTTATTAAATCTCAGCACCCAGAAGCTCGCGCCTTTTTGGAATCTTTTTAATTAGCTAAATTTGAATGCTGTTAGCAATCATGAATTACCCAATGATTAATTTTATTAACCGCTATGGCGCTGAGATGATTCAGAGGTCGATCGAACACTTATATTTAGTAATAGTCGCGATTGTTATATCTACGATTGTGGGAATTCCTCTGGGAATTTTAGTTACTAGAAAACCCAAATTGAAAAAACCGATTTTGGGATTTGCGAATATTATGCAAACAATTCCTAGTTTAGCTTTGTTCGGCTTGTTAATTCCGGTGCCAGTTGTGGGCGGAATAGGCGATCGCACGGCAATCATCGCCCTCACACTCTATTCCCTACTTCCCATTATCCGCAACACTTACACAGGCATTGTCGGCGTCGATCGGGCAATTGTGACGGCTGGGACAGGCATGGGAATGACCGATATGCAATTGTTATGGCAAGTCGAAATTCCTCTAGCCTTGGGCGTGATTTTGGCGGGCGTGCGAGTTGCTGCGGTAATTGCGATCGGGCTAGCAACCATCGCGGCTGCAATTGGTGCCGGCGGCTTGGGAGTATTTATTTTTCGGGGCGTTGCTACAGTCAACAATCAGTTACTTTTGGCTGGCGCAATTCCGTCTGCTTTGATGGCATTAGCTGCGGATTTCGGGCTGGGTTTGGTGGAAACGCGCCTCTCTAAAAGTACATTAAAAACTGTTAATGAGGAGTGAAGTTCTCAATAGAACCAGTCAGGGCTGTGACTTTCGGCAAACCTGAAGCATTCGGAGGATTTGCTATCAGAGTGCGGATTTGATTTGAGCGTTCAATGTATTCGTGATCGCTCAAAACAGCTTCGCTTCCCTCCAGCGAAATAGGATCGGCCAAATCGATCCAAGAACGGCAACCGCCGTATTCAGGAATGTATGGAATTTCTCGGATTTCTGCCAGTCGGTAAGCCCGCAGCAATAAAATATAAATTGGCTGATTTTGTTTCCATTTCAGGCGATCGCTGACAAATCGTTCATTCCAAATATGGTAAGGAAACAGCGCCGCAATTGCAGGTTCCCAAGCTACCAAAAAAACATCGGTAATCTGGGCCCAACTACCAATTATAATAGTTTCTGGATGCCAACCAGATTCTACAGTTTTTACCAGACTCGCAAAGTCCGACTTTAATAAATCAGGCTGTTGGTGTTCAAAAGTTGGGTATAGCAAAACCTGCTTGTCAGCGACATTAAACTGTCCAGCTTGTTCGCGAATGCCGCCCTTTCGCAACAGCAGAATTGTTTCGCCACCAGCCAGAGCATTAACCGCTACATTCCATTCTTTCAGCGCCCGAGTAGTTGATTTCATGGGAATTTATTTTGGTTTTAACAATAGTAACAAAATCGGTGAATGAAAGCAAGTACAGCAGCTTTTTTCTGCTAAAATTAGATTGTTTGAGGGTGAATAGTAAAAATTCAAATGAGGACTTAGGCTATGGAAAAGCGCCAATTGGGGACATCTGAAATCCAAATTACCCCGATAATTATGGGGACTTGGCAAGCCGGGAAACGGATGTGGGTGGGAGTTGAGGATGCCGAAACTGTCAAAGCCATGCGCGCTGCTTTTGAGGCTGGTATTACCACCTTTGATACGGCTGAGGTTTACGGAGAAGGGCATTCCGAACAAATTATCGGTCAAGCACTTTCAGATGTGCGATCGCAAGTAGTTTACGCTAGCAAAGTTTTCGCCAATCACCTCAAACCCGATTTGGTAGTCGAGGCGTGCGATCGATCGCTAAAAAACCTCAACACCGATTATATCGACCTTTACCAAATCCACTGGCCCGCTGGCACTTGGAATTCCGAAGTTGTACCCATTGCCGAAACAATGGATGCCCTCAATAAACTGAAAGAACAGGGGAAGATTCGGGCGATCGGTCTTTCCAACTTCTCCCGCGCCCAAATAGCAGAAGCCGCCCAATACGGACGCATCGACAGCTTGCAACCTCCCTATTCTCTGTTTTGGCGCTGGGTAGAAAAAGACGCCATGTCTTACTGTGTAGAAAATCATATCTCAATCCTTGCCTATTCATCTCTAGCTCAAGGAATATTGACGGGTAAATTCGGGCCGGATCACAAATTTGAAGAAGGCGATCACCGCGCCAAAAATAAGCTGTTCATCAAAGAAAATTACGCCCGAGTGCAAACAGCATTAAATCAACTGCGGCCAATTGCCGATCGCCACCAAACAAGCTTGGGAAATTTAGCTTTAGCGTGGTTAATTGCCCAGCCGCAAACCAATGCAATTGTCGGCGCCCGCGACGCCCAACAAGCCACCGATAATGTTAAAGCTGCTGAGGTAAAGTTGAGTCAGGAGGACTTAAAAGAGATTGATGCGATCGGGCGAACAGTCACCGATCGTTTAGACGACAATCCCGTCATGTGGAACTTCTAAAATAGAAGACGGGCGCGGTTTCAACCGCGTCTATACAAACAAAACCCGGATGGTGCGCGGGTTGAAAACCGGGCGGTTAAAATTTTGTTATTTTCTTTACACTGCGGAGGCCGACGCAAGTTTGTGTAGACGCGGTTTCAACCGTACGTCCTATCTAAAATCTAAAATCTAAAATCCAAAATCTAAAATCGAATGAGTTACTGTTTAAACCCCAACTGTTCCCAACCCCAAAACCCCGATGCAGCGAAAATTTGCCGAAATTGTCGGTCAAAACTGCTGCTGCGCGACAGATATCGGGCCATAAAGGCGATCGGACAAGGTGGTTTTGGCAGAACATTCCTCGCCGTTGACGAAGACAAACCCTCAAAACCCCGCTGCGTCATCAAGCAATTTTTACCCGCAGAAAGCCAACTCATCCCATCAGCCAGCAATCGCAACAGCAAAAAAGCCGCCGAACTTTTTGAACAAGAAGCAATGCGATTAGACGAATTGGGAAAACACCCTCAAATTCCCGAACTATTAGCCTATTCCATCCAAGACAACCGACAATATGTAGTCCAAGAATTCATCGACGGACAAAACCTAGCCCAAGTCATAGCAACAGAAGGCACATTTACAGAAAATCAGATTCAAAAATTACTAAATAGCTTACTACCCGTCCTGCACTTCATCCATTCCCACAACGTCATTCACCGAGACATCAAACCCGGAAACATCATCCGCCGCGCCGACAAACAATTAGTTATAGTAGACTTTGGCGCCGCCAAAATTGCCACAGGTACAGCCTTACTCAAAACAGGAACCAGCATCGGCAGCCCCGAATACATCGCCCCCGAACAAGCCAGAGGCAAAGCATTTTTCACCAGCGATTTGTACAGTTTAGGCGTAACTTGCCTGTATTTATTAACTGAAGTTTCCCCCTTCGACCTCTTCGATCCCGGCGAGGATGCCTGGATTTGGCGCCAGTATTTAAGCAACAACCCGGTGAGTAAAGAACTCGGAGAAATCTTAGATAAAATGATTGAAAATGCTACAAACCGCCGCTATCAAACGGCTGTAGAAGTATTAACACAACTGAATCCCCAAGCAGCAATAAACCTCACGATTCCGCAAACAATCACCCAACCAGTCAAACCCGCCACCAATCCCAATCCACCCCCACAGCAAACCCAGAACTGGCAATGTCTTCACACATTAACCGGACACAAGAATTTAATTTCATCTGTAGCTTTCAGCCCCAACGCAGAAGTTATCGCCAGCGGCAGCGATGACAAAACAATCAAACTTTGGCAGGTACAAGACGGGCAAGAAATAGTGACTCTCGCAGGACACGCCAACTCAGTTCATACAGTAGTTTTCAGCCCAGACGGCAAGACACTTGCCAGCAGCAGCCACGACAAAACAATCAAACTTTGGCGAATGAAAGACGGGCAAGAAGTTCGCACACTTTCCGGTCACATTAACTCCGTTTATGGCTTGGCTTTCAGTCCCGACGGAGAAACTATTGCTAGCAGCAGTTGGGACAAAACAATCAAACTTTGGCGCGTCAAAGACGGGCAAGAAATTCGGACATTTTCCGGTCACATTAACTTAGTTTACTTCGTCGCCTTCAGTCCAGACGGAGAAACTATTGCTAGCAGCAGTTGGGACAGAACTATCAAGATTTGGCGCGTGAAAGATGGCAAGCTAATTCGCACGCTGACAGGTCATACAGACTGCGTTCGTTGCCTAGCTTTCAGCCCAAACGGAGAGTTTCTGGCAAGCGGCAGTCACGACAATACGATCAAAATTTGGTGGATGAAAGACGGGCAAGAAGTTTTAACAATTGCAGGTCATTCTTGGTATGTTGATTCGATCGCGTTTAGTCCCGATGGTGAGGTAATTGCCAGCAGCAGCAATCAAACTATCAAGATTTGGCAGGTAAAAGATGGTCAAGAACTTTGTAATATTTCCGGGCATACAAATTCGGTTTACTCGGTTAATTTTAGCCCGGAAGGAGAGTTTTTGGCTAGCGGCAGTAGTGACAAAACTATTAAGATTTGGGGGTGCGATCGATAAATAGTAGAATTTCCTTTATGAAGGAGGCGGTTGAAACCGCGTCTACACAAACAAAGTCCGCCTGCGCGGACTGAAGAATAAAAAGGGTATTAAAGCCGAATTTAGTATGATTCAACTGATTTAACCGTTCTCCCTTTCGATTTTTCGTCGCAACTCCCGAATTACTGTACTTGTATGGCGATCGCGCGACATTTGCCAGCATTCCTCCACAATTTCTGATATATTAAAATTGGGAAAATAACGGCTAACTGAACTTTCGACATATCGATCGTTTTGCAAGTCGTAAATTCTGAGCTTATTTTTCTTAAACAGCCACACTTCCGGCACTTGATAAGGCAAGTAATCATCTAAATTAGTGTAGCTAGTGACATCCACTTCGATAACCAGATCGGGTGGCGGTTCAACGCCCCAAGCAATCCGATCTTTACCAAGAATTGCCGCGCAATTATCGATATAAAAACAATAATCTGGTTCAACCCCTCTTACCTCCGGCAAATCCATTGTAATTGGCGTAAATGCTTCATACTCTCGCCCCAAGTAATCTAGCAGAACCTTAACGACATCAGCAATTATATCTGCTTGTTTTCCGTGTACTGGTAAAGGGGACATTAACAAAATCTCTCCCGATCGATATTTGATGCGCGGAATTGAACGATCGCCCAATTGTTCTACAAGTGCTTGGTAGTCCTGCCAACTACCAGGAAATTTTATCAGTGTTCCTGGTGGCAAATGAATCTTTTCTGGGGTGACGACTGCGAACATAAAACTTATACCTCCTGAATAATTATATGTGTTTTCAACCAGAGTCGCCACTGGTTCAGATCGGGCGATCGGCTATAATAGATAAACACCGAGGTAAAACTTAATGATGTCAACACTAAGCTCTAATCCTGACGAGTTCTTTACTACTCAACAACAAAAACGATTATCGGAGTTAATGAACTTGTGGCGTGCAGCACGCGATCGAGGACAAAGCCTTTCTCCCATACAACAAGCAGAATTAGAAAGTCTTGTCGAGGCAGAACTTAAAGCTGCTACAGTTCGGACAGCGGTTCTCGTACAACAATTTAGCTGATGAACCCTTACTACGCTTTTAATAAACTAATTATTTTCAATCTATCTGCTTCACTACCTCCAAGGCTAACCCTACCACCTCTGCAATTTGCTCATCCCTCAATCCCAACTGTCGTAATTTACCAACCATTTCAATCTTAACTTGATTCGTGCTGTCCTGGAAGTCAGGAGTTTCAGACCGACTTTTATCTGGAGTAGAAGTGGGTAGTTCTGAGCAACCATTGATATAGTTAATTGTGTGGCTATCCCAAAAAATAGTAGTGTTGCGATCGCCAAAATTTATATTCAGATTCAATTGCCGTTCTAGGACAGATTTAAGATTATATTTATCAACTGGTTCATCAAAAACATCAGATAACATTTGCAAAAGCTTGTAACCTACATCCTTAGCATGACCCGCCGTACAACCGTAAGTATCTGCAATATCAGAATACTTTTGTTGCTTCAGTATTCCCTTGATAATTTTAGGTTGCAAGTCATTGAGATGTTTGCCAGTCTTCGCGCAGACCACTTCATCTACAAATTGCAAGATATGGGCAGTGTCCATCAGTAGGGCTGTCAGAGAACTATCGTTAGTATACCCGACTTTATCCGTCTTTATCAGTCTTTTTCCGCCTTGCATCGCAATTTTAGAAATACCCGTCTTTTTCCGTCTTTTTTCGCTTTGCAGTTTTGTGCGATCGGTTTATGATACGGAAGAGCTAAAAAGCGGGTTTGCTGGAGGAAGTGGCTGCACATCCAATCCCGCTCATCAACTGCGAGCGATAGAGCTTTACTATTTTGCGAGTTGCGATCGCACTTCTAAATTATTTTATACGTTTTGGGCGATCGGCTGTATTGCGAACAGAATTTCATCTACCAGTTTTCAGGATTCTAATGTCTATCGATCGGTCAGATATGCAGGTTTTTCCGATATTATCCGATCTTTGCGACATTTGGGCAAATTTTTCTGGAAAAGTTCAGACTTAATCCGACTGACAGGGCGATCGGGTATGGGTTTTGATTGAGAAAGCAAAGCAACGATGAGTTACACATTTCGTACAAAAAAGATGAAACGTCATTTTCTCTGTTCAGCGATCATTGGCATTGCAGCAGTCGCTGCACAACAACCCGGCTTTGCTCAGGCAATGCCAGAGCAGATTGATGGATACTTTGCCAATAGTGGGACAGTATTTGCTAAAGCAGGTGGAACAATTTGCGGATTTAGGAGCGGGGACATCATGATATTTTTAGGAGAGCAAAACCTGCTCCCAATCTCAATATAACCGCTGTTTCAACCTATAAGTATATTGGTGCTTGTCCAGTTCCTCGTGCATTTTTTGACTTTGAAAATACAGGTTATTTCAGTTGGGGCGATGGAAGCTTTTGCGGCTTTGCAAACGGTCAAGTACGACAGGAATACAGGGAACGTTATAACGCTCCTATTGTTGGTAAAATTTCTACAAAACCTGACTTTATGAGTTATAAAGGTGCGTGTCCTCGTCCTTCATAATTCCCAGGGCGATCACATTCATCTCCTCACCAGATTACGGGAGAAGAGGGTGAAAGATGCGATCGCACTTACTTTTTTATTGATAGGCGATCGATAAGGGGTGTGGATGCGATCGTACCTTGTCTTTTTTCACCGACAGGGCGATCGCTCTTTCCTTTCCAATACCGAACTAACTCAAATCCCTATGTAAGTGGTTTTCTAAACCGATGTCCATCCGGTTCCACAACCACAAATGCCCCTTTTAGTTCTACTTCAGAGTAAGTTTGTATAACTCTTGCTAGTTCATTGTGAATAGAGTTCACAGTTTTAGGTAAGACTCGAAGGTAAATCACACCAGTTCCGATCGCCCTAACAAAAACAAGATTTCCGTAATCTCTGTCTCGCGTAACAAGGATGCGATTTTCTGACTGCGCTACTCTAAGTATTTCTTCATCACTTGCTTGCGCTAGACCTATTTGAGCAACAATAATTACATCGTGTCCAGTGTCAATCAAAAACTTTGTGGTGACAGCGTACACATCTTGGTCAATCAGAAATTTCATGACTTTGCTAATGCCAAATGAACATCTTCGGCCGCTACCAGTGCAATAGCATAATGCAGGCAGGCCCGAATATCCTCCACTTGCAAATCTGGATAGTAGTCTCGGATAATTTCTGCAAAGGAAAGCCCTTCATTGAGCAATTCGAGGACGCTCTGTACAGTAATGCGCGTACCTGCGATGCAAGGCTTACCAAAGTGGATTTGAGGGTTGACGGAGATCCTGTCCATGTTGACCGCAGAGCTATATGTCTCTTCTATTTTAAGTCATAAGCTTGGCGATCGCACCTTTGTGTACTCAAAATCTAATTTTAAATAGAAGTACGATCGCCCTTTTTAAACCTCTTCAACAACTCCGGCGTCACCAAACCTTGCGGAAAAAAGATCGTCCCCAACACAATCAGCACCCCAAACACAATTAACCGCCCATCCCGCAGAAATTGCGCCAACCAAATCGGCAATCCCTGAATCGTCGCCATCCCCCTCAAAACCTCCGGTAAAGCCGTAAACACCATCCCACCCAAAACTGCTCCCAGAAACGTTCTGCTACCACCAATCAACACAGAAGTCAAGTAAATAATACTAGCATCAAAAGTACCTTGACGCGCGTTCCAAGTATTTAGGAAATGGGCACTAACAGCACCCACAACACCAGCTAAAATAGCACCTAACGTAAAAGCCAAAACCTTATAAAAAGTTGGGTTAATGCCGATCGCATCCGCCGCCAACTCATCAGCCCGAATCGCCGCAAAAGCCCGCCCCACCCGAATCCGTTCCAGCCGATAAACAATCGCCATACTGACCAACAATAAAGGCAGTACAATCCACAAATACTCGATCGGCGTCGCAAACGGTTGCGGAATCCCAAAAATGCCAACAGCGCCGCCAGTGATATCCAGATTCAGGGATAAAACCCGCAAAATTTCCACAAAAGCAATAGTTGCGATCGCCAAATAAATCCCACTCAACCGCAGCGCCGGAATTCCCACCAAAATCCCCAGCAACCCCGAAACAACCCCTGCAATTATCATCTCCACCAACAGCAATGGCAGAGGAAATAAACCGCCTGTCGGTTTAAACACCGTCGTAGACAAAATCGCCGCAATATACCCACCCAAGGCATAAAAACCAGGGCTAGCCAGAGACAACTGACCAGTCATTAGAGGCAAATATAGCGACATTCCCAACATTGCCCCCAGCAACATCGAAACAATCAAAAACCCATAAGTAGTCAAAAATGCAGCCATAACTTTCTTTATTTCTTAGTCCGCGAAGGCGGACTTCGTTTGTATAGAAGCGATTTCAATCGCCGAATTATCTTTTAAATCAAACACCTCTACTTCTTAGTCCGCGGAGGCGGACTTCGATTGTGTAGAAGCGATTTCAATCGCCGAATCATCAAAGGAATAATAAACTTACTTACACCTTTTGAATCAAACGCCGTCCAAACAAACCCTGTGGCCTAACCAATAGCATCATAAACAATATAGCAAAAGCCACAGCATCCTTATAAGCCGAAAAATCACCAGGCACAAAAGCCTCCACCAAACCAATGATAAACCCACCCAAAACAGCCCCAGGAATACTCCCCAAACCCCCAAGCACAATCACCGCCAAACCCTTCAAACCAAAAGCAATACCAAAATAAGGCCCAGCAATACTCACACTAGAACCCACCAAACTCCCCGCCAAACCAGCCAGAAAACTACTCACAAAAAACGTCAACACAATATACCGATCGGTATCAATCCCCAACAAACTAGAAGTAGTAGCATCTTCAGCCACAGCCTGCATTGCTTTGCCAAACTTAGTGAAATTTATTAAGTAAGTTAAGACAGATACAATCGCAACTGATACCGCAAAAATTACTATTTGCACAGTCCGAATCGGAATCGGTTTATCCGCCGTACCAAAGTTAATAGCTGCTGGTAAATTGCCGTAAGTATTAGCCGGAAAAGTGTAAATTTCTGCACCGACAAGATATTGAATGATATTGGCGATCGCCACCGCCGCCCCCAAACTCGAAACCACCGTCAACAAAGGATCAGAGTTTCTGCGGCGCAAAGGCAAAAAAGCAACTCTTTCCACAATTACACCCACCAAACCAGCCAACACACTGCCCAAAATGAGTGCCACAGCAAAAGGCAACTGCACGGGAATCCTAGCATTAGCCAACAACCCATTAAAACCGAAAGCACCACCCATCAGCGCATAGGTGAAATAAGCACCCAAGGTAAACACTGCACCGTGGGCAAAATTAATAATACCCAGAATAGAAAAAACCAGCGTGTATCCCAGGGCAAAAATAGCATACACGCTGCCGATCGACAAACCATTCAGAAATTGTTGCAGAAACAGAGTTAAGTCCATCGCCAGTCACGAATTAGGCATCAAAATTAAATCATTCAATCACAAACAGGCTAAAAAAATACTGTCCTATTTTTTGACTACATCCGTTAAATCCGCTACAAAATTCGTTACCGAACTTCCTTTATTTCAAAAATTCAAACTTCCCATTAACTCCATCCGCATCCATTTTAATTTGTGCCACATAAAAGTCTTTTTGATTGATTTCACCTTCCGGCGTAAAAGAAATTTCACCCAAAGGCGTATCATACTTGCCAGTCAACAACTGCTCATTAAGCTTTGTACGCAATTCTGCCAAAGGCTTTTCACTAACCTTAGACTGAGCATTAATTGCTTTTAATGACTCAACAAAAACTTGTACGCCAGTAAAAGCTTGAGCACTAAACTGAGGCGGTTCCTTCTTAAATTGAGCGCGATAAGCATCGCGAAAAGCCTTATTAATTTCATTCTGATATTCCGGGCTGTATGCTTGGGCAATCAAAACCCCATCGCACAGAGCCTTGCAAACAGTAAATACATTGGAAGTATTCAGACCGTTGCCGCCAATGATAACGCCTTTGTAGCCCAACTCCCGCAATTGCTTAATTAAATTGCCTCCATCTGCGGCCAACCCAGAA
>JAYUGZ010000234.1:0-5152 GCA_043767465.1 Cyanobacteriota bacterium | reverse complement strand
ACTTTATGGAGCAAATTAACGCCAATACGCGCACCACTTTTTTGCTCCATAAAGTCGGATTCTGGCACGACAACCACAATCAGCCAATCCAACCCTCTATCGTCTTGAAAAGGAGTTACCTGCATAAAATTTCGCTTGCCGTCAACATCAAAATTAAGCTGTTGAGAATTCTTGATTTTAGCTAAGCTGTCGTAGGATTTCTCTAAATGCTGTGCGGTTTGGCGAATTACCGGATTCTCGCTTGCTGAAGCTTTGATGCGTCTTGCTTCTTTACCTTCCACCGCGAATTCTTGACCCACCGTTGAAGTGGCAATTAATATCCCCGATCGCTCCATCACAAAAGTTTGTCCCGACTTGCCAATTTTGAGGCTGACTAGAAATTCTTTGATTTTGGAAAATAGCAAATCGCTGCCAGCTACTCCTAACAGCTTGCCAGCATCGTCGTAGATAGGTAAAGCAGCAGTAATTGCCAGTTCTCTGGTCAAGAAATCTGTATAAATTGGAGTCCAAATAGGTTTTTTGGCGAGCGCTGCTGCTACGTACCAAGGGCGAATTCGCGGGTCGTAAGTCCGGGGAGAAATTTCTACTAATTGAACGCGGTTTCCCTGAGAGTCAGCAGTATATCGAGCTAATTTATTGTCAGTCGATTTGTCAGCCGCAGATATCAGAATCCGATCTTTAGTGCGGATTGCTCCCGAGTGTTCTCCATTTTCTTGGGCGATGTAAATGATGCTGATCGAATCAAAATATTGAATTTGTTCGAGGAAATGAAGTTCTAGTTTTTGTTTGTCTTCTAGGTTTAGCTGCCCCTGTTTTACGCCTTGAAAGTTCAGGTGATTGACAATGTGGGGGATTGACATATAATTTTCCATGCGGTCTTTGATGCGATCGCTAATTTCTCCCCGCAACTGAGCGGCAACATCGTTAACCGCCCGCTGACCGTTTTGGAACGACAGCCAACCTACAACTCCTACCGTGCCGACAATTTGCACTAAAAAAGGAACTACGAGCACAGTTTGTAATGGAACTTTGCCGATAATTTTGGTAGCAAAGCGATTGAGCGGTTTAGGAAACATATTCATCCTAAGAGTAATGGGTAATGGGTAATGGGTAATGGGTAATGGGTAATTGGTAATTGGTTAAGAGAAATGAAAGATAGTTATCGGTGTATCCGTGACTTTCGCGCCGTGAATATATGGTAATAGTAGAAGGTATGGATTTAAATAACTATAACGTATTTCTGCTGACAGTTTTTCCGCAACTGCTAATACAGATAATTGATGCGATCGCTCTGTTGGTCGCTGCTGCGCGATCCTTTTTTGTCTTTTGCTGTTTGGTTTTTGGCACAGCGCCTAGAGTTGGCAGCAGCGCTGCCAACCACGTATGTGTAGCACGTGTTTTTTGAAAAAGTTGGATGAACCGCCCGATCGCCCAAAAAGCTGATTTTACCTGCGATTCAACTCCACCCTTTCGCCGTAACGCAATAGCATATCTAAACTCTCCAAACGATTTTGCCAAGTTTGCACCTGATAGCTATTGTCGGCAGAATGCAAGCGCATGGAAGATTGAAATTGAGATTGAAAACTCGCCAACAATCTTTTAGCAGTTGCTAAACTTTCAGCAGAAGGATTGGCGGCTAATCTGCTCAAAGCAAGGCTCAATTCTTCCGATCGACTTTGGAGCACTTTCAGTTCAGATTCCGACACCCGCAACTGATTGTTAGCCAACAAAAAACTCCATTCCTGCTTGAGAGCAGTATACCGCGAAGCAGCGGCCGCAAACGGCTGCCGGTAAGGAATAGGTTCCGAAGCAGAAGTGGAACGCACTGCTTGCCCTTGAGTGCGGTTAAAAAAGCCCTGCATCCCGCTGCTGATACTTTCCACCGCAAAAATAGCATAGCCCCCAGTCGGCAAATCGCGCAAAGCTTGAATTTGGTCGATCGCCACAACTTCCGGGAGACTCAACAACTTAACCGACGGAGAAATCAAAGCCGAACCAAGCATTTGTTCCTTCGCCAACGGTTCCGTAACGCGCTGAAGTCGGTTAGTATCCAAAGCATAAGTCATCGGCACAATCAAGTCTACAATCCCCTGACGAGCCCAAACTTCCCAATTTTGTTGAATTTTGTAAATCCGCTGACTTTCCGGGTGCGGAAATACTGCCACCGACAGAATTGTGCGGGAAGAATTCTGTCGCAAAAGCCGAGAAACTTCAGCTACAAAACTATTAATTTGAGTTGTTTTAAATTCAACCCATTGCCGCCACAAATTGCCAGAACTGGGCGAAATATTCACCGGATCGGTACCAGTCAACTGCTTGAATTGCTGCCTCGCCGCAGCACCGTAGCCGTAGGTAAAACCCGCATTGTCATCTTGAAAAGGATAGCGAATATAGTCTAATTGCACGCCATCTACTTTATATTTGCTGGTAATTTCGCTGATAATTCGCAGTAAATAACTGCGCGCTTCCGGGTTAGCTGGATCGAGATAAAATTTACCATCGTTAGGATTTTGGATGCGTCCTTTATTGTCAATATTTGCCCAAGTTGGATGAGCGGAAAGTACCGGGCCTGGATAAGAACTAGGCTGACCAACTAAAGTATTGTGGCGCTTATTTCCGGTAGCAAAAGTCCAAATCCAAGCGTGCAATTCGATGCCTCGCTCGTGGGCTAATTTAACGGCCGATTCCAGCGGGTCCCAGCCAACTGTGAGGGGGTTTTGTTGCGGTGCAACTTGACTGGGATAAATCGGATATCCGGCATTTAAAGTTTCAAAGAAAACGGTGTTGATACCGGCGGCGGCGAGGCGATCGAACACGGAGGCCAAACCTTGTTCCGATCGCGCTGCAACGATCGTACCGCGATCGAGCCAAACCGCGCGGATTTCCGCTCCAACCCGCTGCCCTTCCTGGGGGTAATTTTGCCACAGCAACTGCCGCGCTTGCACCCACTGCTGTCTAGCCTCCGCGTAGTTTTGCTGTTGCAGGAGTTGGTCAAAATTTTGCAAAACCTGGCGGGCGATCGCGATCGCCCGCACCCTAGGCCCTTGCACAACAGACGGGCGAGAAGCCATAGGGCCGCCGCCACTGTTGCTTCCCGCCACCAATTGAGCGGGAGTAGGAGCACTGAGATTGACGGCGGTATTAGCTGAATTAGCTGCTGTGAGGGCGCTTTCAAACCTACCGAGGAGGTTGGTGAGTTCTTGGCGCATCAAGTACGCTTCAATGCTGACGATCGGCTGATTGGAATTTGCCTGCACGTCCAAACCCGCCGGCGCGGACTGATCCGAAGGGTCTGTAAAAGTTGCAGGTACTGGATCTGGAAGGGGGAGAGAAGGAGAAAGTCTGCTCAGCGGGGTATTTCTCTGCGAGCTAGGGGTGTTTCTGGTGACTCTTGAGGGGGGAGGCCCGATTGGGGGCGCGGCGGCTGTTGACGGCGCAACAGGGGAGCCAACTGTTCCTCCCCAGCGGGCGATCGAGGCCCGCAGCCAAGCCGTGTCTATATTTGGGGAACCGTCGCTACCCCAGCGCCAGCCGAGATAGGTGGCGCGATCGGTGGCGATCGCAGCGGAGGAACCGGAACTATCTTTCCAAGTAGCGACTGTTTGACTGTTAGCGTCGGCGGGAATCAAGACACCGCCTTGAACAGAGGCATTTTTTTCTTCTGGGGGAACCCAGTTGCTAGAAGCGGTACAAGCAAGATCCCGGCAGCGGGTGCGGGGTTGTGGTGCCCCCCGCTGGCTTAACGGAAAAGCCCAATAGGCCCCGAGGAGCGATCGTAAAGATTGACGCACCAAAGCCGGGGAACTGCGGCCGACTGGGCCCGAAGCAATCAAGCGGCCGCCCTGTTTTGTCCAAGCTTCTAAAACTCTAATTTGCGCTGGAGTCAAAGTTTCAATATTGGGCAAAAACAGCACGTTAACGCCTGCTAAATCCGCCGCACTTTTGATTTGTTCGAGATTGATTGGTTTGTAAGCAATGCCGCTTTCCCAGAGGCGCGTGGTAATCTTCACCCAGTCGGGGGAATTCTCGGAACTGCGAACAACGCCCAGAACTACTTCCGCGAAACTGGGAGAGGGAAATAGGATGAAAAGATTTAGTAATGTACTCGCTAGAGTTCCAATTAACACTCTTTGCAAAAAAGTGAAAAAGCGAGTTTTTTGACCCTGAGAGAAGGCTTCAGGCATTCGATCGGGCTTTTTGATTTGCTGCATAGATATGAGAATTATTCACTACACCGTTTAGGAAAATTTAAATAATAATTTCAAGAACACAGAAGACAGGGCGGTTGAAACCGCGTCTATACAAGCAAAACCCGCCGGACGCCGGTTGAAGAGTGGGCGGTTAAAATACGTTATCCTCTTGACACCGCGGAGGCGGACATCGTTTGACTCTCCCGCGGTTTTAACCGTACGTCCGAATCTACAAACATCACAACTCAAAAGTTATTGAGTAGCAGCTTCATTCACTGGGAATCGATCGATCAACTGCATCGCCCGACAAGCATTCCTCCGCAAAGAATCCGAAACATGAGGAACATGAGGAATCTGAGATAAGAAATCCAAAGTGCGGCGCAAAATCCGCACCACATCTCCTTCATCCAAACTCGTGTGACTAATCAGTTCCAGCCATTCCACGCCCAGAGCCCACTGTTCAACCAAAGTTACTATATCCCGTTCCAGCCAAATCGGGATTGCAGCTTCGTGACGATATTGAACTTGAAACAATCGGCGACGGAGACCTTTTTGCAGATTGTCCAAAGGTGCCAAAACTTCCGCAGACAGCGAGTAATGAGTCCAACTGTCAGGCCTGGAAACTTCTGTCACCAAGGCCGCGCAAGCAGCAGCGAGGTGGTGGGGGTCGAGTTCGTCAAACTCGGCAGACATTAGGGACAAACCCAGCCACAGTTCGTTATCGCCGCGAATGGCGGCGCAGGCTTGACCCAAGATTGTGGGCACCAACCTCTCGGAGGCATCATCTCGGTTGACATTTGCCGAAACTACTCTTTCCAAACAGCCGAAATTTAGCAAGATGTCAATTAAGTTGAGAAATTGCTCCCAGTAGCGAGCTCGCTGTTTTTCTAAGTCTTGTTCGCCTTTGCGGATGTCTTTTTTCAATTCTTCGCGGCGGCGCTGGCGCTTGAGCAAAGTACCGG
>JAYUGZ010000233.1:0-12973 GCA_043767465.1 Cyanobacteriota bacterium | reverse complement strand
GGCTTTGGTCATACCTTTACGATGGCCAAAAAATACACGTTTAATGCCCAATTTCACTACGTTTGGGACTGCGGCGAAGGACATACAGTCAATCGGGTACTCAAAAAACTCGGTCTCGATCGGGATGTCACCTTTGAGCGGTACGATCCGAATGGGTACGACCACATGAGAATGCCTGGGTACGCCCTAGATATTCCCTCAGAACCAGAAGAATTGATCCGCAGATTGTCGGCGCTATTTCCAGAAGCAAGCGACAACATTCGCAAATTCGTCAACGAAGTTGAGCAAACCGGCGCGGGACTCAGAAAACTCGCTCCTCCCGTCAAACCAATTGAATTGCTCAAAAATTTCGGTGACGTATTCTGTGCCATCCAACACCTAAATAGCACGCTTCAGGATGTTTTTGATAAGTTCAAACTCCCGCAAGCCGCCCAAACCCTATTAGCCCTGCAATGGCCGGACTTTTTGCTACCTCCAAATCAGCTTTCTTTCTATGCTTGGATTGCCTTGTTTCGAGGTTATCAAGAAGGTGCATTTTACCCAACTCAGCACTTTGAAGATGTCATCAATTCCTTAGTTAAAGTCATTGAATCCAATGGCGGGAAAGTTCTACTAAATCATGAAGCTACGAATTTTAGAGTCACAAACAGAACGGTAACGGGAGTTGAAGCGATGGATTTGACCACCCATCAAACCCATGAATTCACGGGCGAAACTGTGATTTGCAACCTCGACCCAAAAAGAGCAGCGAAGATGATTGGGGAGGAACTGTTCTCTAAAAAAGTGAGGCGGAAACTCAACTATGAGTATTCTGCATCTAACTACATGGTGTACTGCGTTGTCAAAGATATCGATCTCCGAGACTATGGATTTGGCAAGTGGAATACGTTTCATTCGGAACACCTGGATCTGAATGAATCTTTTGCTCAAATGTATAACAAAAATGATTTTTCTCATCCGAGTTTTGCAATTACAACGCCAACTTTACTGACGGAAGCACGGGGGGATTGTCCAGATGATTGTCAAATTGTCGAATTTCTGACTGTTGCTAATTATAGCTATTTTAAGCAACTTTGGGAGAGCGATCGCAAAGCTTATAGACAAAAAAAACAAGAGATTTTGGATTCAATTTTAGATGTGGTTGAGAAACACTATGTTCCGAATTTCCGCAAACACATGGTCTTTCATATTACGGGAAGTCCCACCACTAACGAGCGCTTCTGTTGGTGTCCGAACGGCAATTCCTACGGTTCTATTCTAACGCCGCGTAACATGGGAGTCGATCGGCTAAATCACGAAACTTCCCTGAACAATTTCTATTTTTGCAACGCCTCATCCGGCTACCCAGGCTTTGCGCCGACATTTTGGACGGGGGCGCTGTTGTATCAGCGTTTATCCGGCGATGCGATTTTAGGTTGACTCATCTCTTTCGTTCCTTGGCTCTGCTAAGGAACGAGAAAACATCCGTTACATCCGTTACAAAATCCGTTGCCGAACTTCCTTCTATCAATTTAGGAGAGAACTATGAGAATTGCAATTGTTGGGGGCGGAGCTAGCGGTATGGCGACAGCCTACTGGCTCGACAAACAGAAGCATCACGTTACAGTGTTTGAAAAACAGCCAATTTTAGGCGGACATATTCGGACACTAAATAAAAATGTTGTGCCAAATCAATCTGAGTGCAATGAGATATTAGAAAATGGGGTGCTAGAATTTCCAACTGTGTTTTATAATTTCGTCGCTTTCATGCAAGAGCTGGGAGTTGAATTAGAGCCTGTGGAGATTGGTTCTTCGCTGTTTTTTCAAGACGGCCGAGATTTTTTATCAGGAGTCGCAATTCAGAAAAACTTCACTGGAATTCAACGCCTGATTGAATATTTACGGCTCGATGCTCTCTATGCTCGTTCCGCTGGATTTATCATAAAAATGCGATTTTCTCAAACGCACGATTTCCACGATCAGCCACTATCTGGGCCTTTAAAAAGCTTGTGTGTCCGCAATACTTGGCTCAAGTTGCTGACGATGTACAGCTACTCGATACCTTTTGAAATAATCGATAATTTTCCGGCAGAATTGGCGATTCCCATGCTACGGGAATATGCCTCAGTTAGCTGGGTGAGGATTAAAGGTGGGGTGTATTCTTACATTGAAAAGATTTTACATCACTTTCGGGGTAAAATTTTGACAAATGTGGAGATTGAGAGTATTTTTAGAGGTGCTGATGGTGTAAAAATTGTGCTGTCTGACGGGGAGATTCTGGAGTTTGATCAGGTTGTGTTTGCGATGCCGCCAGACCAGGTAATGAGGCTGTTGGCTGAGCCGACGGAGGCGGAAACGAAGCGGTTTGCGGCCTGGAAACCTAATTATGCCACAACTGTGCTGCATTCGGATACATCGATGTACGATCGCTATGGTATCCGCAAGTTATCGGAATTCGATTTTTTCGAGACGGACAAGGGATGGGGCTACAATGCGAGCTTGAATCAGCTTTGTGGCATCACATCTGCGCGAGAGTACAGTTTAGCATTTCGACTGGAAGAGGCGATCGCCAAAAACCAAATTATTCACATTCAAAAACATCACACGCCGCTGTACACCGTCGAGTCTTTTCGATACCGAGAAGAAGTTATCGAGACTAACGGCGAAAACAACACCTATCATGCGGGAGCTTATTTAGGGAATGGTTTGCACGAAGGAGCAATTACCTCTGCTTTGCGAGTCGCGAAATTAATCGGATGAGCTCAATAATCAGGTGAAAAACTCGGGAAAATAGCGGTAAATTGCTTGTCGGTGCAGCACTCTCACAAAAGTAATTAATTAATAATGTCTGCATCAAAAGTTAAACCAATGCGAGAGTGATTTTTGCCGAATGCTTACGCTGCGACACAACCCGTCGCAGTTAAGTAGACACCATACCTCACAGGCGCGGCCATTGTCGATCCGCCAGCTAACTGAGTACCCTCAAAGTTGGCTCCGATGAATGTTGCGCCGCTCAAGTCGGCTTCGCTCAAGTCTGCATAGCACAGCCTAGCCCAATCGAGGTTTGCTTGCACCAAAGAAACTCCCACCAGATTTGCTCTAGTTAAATCTGCTCCCATCAACTTGACGCCCCGCAACTGAGCGCCGCTGAGATTGGCTGCTACCAAGTTCGAGCTTTCCAAGTTGACCCCGTTGAGTTTGGCTTCGCTGAGGTTGATGCCATTGAGGTCTATCCTGCTGAGGTCGATGCCGTTGATGTAAGCTTTCCTGAGATTGATGCCTGTTAGTTGAGCGGCAAACAGCCTTGCACCGCTGAGTTTTGCCCCTCCGCAGTTTGCCCAGTTGAGGTTGGCTCCCGTGAGGTTAGCGCCTCGCAGGTTGACGAATTGCAGGTCAGCCGTACACAAATTAGCGTTCCAGAGGATGGCGCTCCGCAGGTTGCTACCGATGAGTTGGGCGCCGCTCAACTTAGCCCTGGGCAGTTTTGCTTTGACGAGGTAAGCTCCGCTGATATTGGCTTTCGTGAGTTCCGCGTCGGCTAATCTGGCTTGGCCCATTTTGGCAAAACTCAGATTTGCCCTGCAAAGGTTTGCGCCGTTGAGTTCTGCTTTGGCCAGATGCGCCCGACTGAGGTTAGCTCCCGATAAGTTAGCCCTCGAAAGGTTTACTCCGTCCAAGATTGCTCCGCTGAGGTTGGCTCCGCTCAGGTCGGCCCCAGCAAAGTTTCTGTTGCCATTTTCGTAGTCTTTGAGTAGCTCGGTTACTTCCATAACGATCAGCTTCCTAATAGCGAAAATTTATCTAGAAATACTCACTCTTTATAAAGATTTTATATCTAAGGGAGCAGATGCGATCGCAATTTCCAGAAAGCTTAAAATTAACTTTATATTTCTCAATATACTTTGTTCTTTTTCCAACACTGCGGACAGTTTTTGACGGTCAACCGTAGAATAAGGGTTTCAGGGGGAGCGGTACGAAGGCAACGCTTGCCGAGGCACACTATAGGCTTTCGGGTAAATCAAGGATTTCAGACTGCGACCTCAAAACAGTCCGGTTAAAAGTAATTTCACATATTTTACCGATGAGGAATTTATGGATATTCCTAGCGGTAGATGCTCTGTGTTCAAAACCTAGTTGATAATTTACCACAGATTATAAAAAACTAACAGCGAGTAAGATCGTGTCCGCTGAAAAGACAGCAGTAAAATAGGTTTGTAGTGAGGACTTTAGTCCTCAGCATTTGTCAGAGGACTGAAGTCCGATGCTGCGAGCACATTTTCTTAAGGGTAATTGACCGGATACAATCTAAAATCCGTTTGAGGCAACCCGCTCTACTTGCGGTTAGGCAGATGTTTCAATCTATGTTATGCTGAGTAAAAATTGAGGAATCATCATGTCAAAAGAAAGAAAAAGCAACAAAGAAGTCAAAAAGCCTAAGAAACAACCTGACGGTGTTGCTAAGCCGAAGGACGACCAGAAAAATTATGGTAGTACAGACGGTCGCAAGTAGAAATAGCGGCCAGTTTCGGGATGGCGATTAATTCTGTTCAATGTTCATTACTAGAGTTTTTTCACATCGAAATATCCCTGTTTGGGATGCTCCTAAAACCAGTTTATTATATCATGTCGGCTCGAACGACCACAATCATAAAATTGGTTTGTAGTAAGGACTTTAGTCCTCCTCTGATGAGGACTAAAGTCCTCACTACAAACATTGTTTATTATGGGTAATTGAGCGACATGATGTTATATTTAGGGTATATGCAGAGCTCAGCCCAAAGTATAATTAAATCAGTTTTTAGCTATGAATATGAAATATGCAGTAGCGATCGCATTTAAGACCGTATTTTTATAAATTATTGGATAAAAAATATATATCGATCGCCAAATCCGATCACAGCGATATCTCAGTCACCGCAATGTTACCGCCAAAACAGACATCAACATCAGTCCCCGGCGCCCGATCGCGATTACCGTACTCTCCGACATAATGAAAGTATTCTCCCTCTTGGCGATATACCACCGGTAGAGGCTGAGTAGAAGGGCGACAAAACACAATTTCCGGTTCCGCACTTCCGGGCGCTAAATGCGGCAAATTCACATTCCAGAAACAGCCAGACTTGGTTTCGCGATTCAGCAAATCCGCCAATACCCGCGATGTCCAGCGAGTCGCTAAATCCCAATCTATTTCGAGCGGCCTTTTAATCCAGTGGGAAATTGCGATACCCGGAATACCGTGCATTGCTGCTTCCCGCACAGCAGCAACCGTGCCCGAAATGTACACGTCAACCCCCAAATTGCCGCCGGCATTAATCCCGGAAAGCACCAAATCCGGTTTTCGACAAATGTGATTGAGAGCGATGCGCACGCAGTCTGCCGGTGTTCCCCCTACAGCATATTCAATTTCCGATCGCCGATCGACATGAATCGGACTGTGAGCCGTCACCTGATGCCCGCAGCCCGAAAGTTGCCCCTGAGGAGCCACCATAATTGTCTTGCCTTCTACAGCCTGCAAAAGCGCCTGAATCCCGGGAGCGTCGATGCCGTCGTCGTTGGTTAAAATTATTGTCATTGAAAATTTGTCTGTTTATAGAACCAATTTGAGATCTAAGAGACTCCAGCCTGGACTGCTTGTTTGTTACCAGCGATCGTCAGCATGAGCATTGCCATTTATATCATGGCATTGATTGAACAGTTGCCCCAGAACTTTGCCGCGTGGTGAGAGTATCAATTCAGAGAGGACTGGCATCGTTGTCCAACAGTGGGGACAAAACCAACAAATTTCATGGTAATGAACGTGTCGCAGCAATGGAGAAGAACAACAAGGACACTCGTGCATAATCTTTCACCTCTTTGATTGATTACGGAAAAACAATTGTAGGCTCTGCCATATGCCCCATATAAAGATAGGCAGCAGAGCGCAGCACAATTTCGGAATAGAGAATCTTCTGGATATCTAAACTCTGAGCACGTTTTGCTGCGAAGTTATAAGCCGCGATTTCTCCCTCCAGGCTGAAATCACTACCTGTCAAGTAGTGGTCATAATCGTGCATTCCCTGGAAAATAAAGCCATAAATGGGATTAGGATAAACAGCATAATCGTAACTCTCAGCCGATACCCAAAGCTGGTCTTTCCTAATATCGGCAAACATCTCTTGAGCGTTGTCGTAACGCATATAATCTGAAAATTGCAGATTTAAGGGCAATTGATGGAACTCATCCATCAGCCAGTCACAGAGTTGGGCGATGGTTTCATCAGAAATCTCGGCTGGTTTGCCTTCCAGATAGAGTTGGGCGAGGGTTTCTACTTGAGATGCGGTTGTTTTTGCTTTCGTGAGAGTCATAACGCTGCCCTCAAAACCTTGAACTACCTTTACTTTGACAGTTGTTGTCCGCCATGTCTTTGAGCTAGCTCATAGTGGTTCGCGAAAAAGTAATACCAAGCATGAAAAAGTCTTGCTACAGTGATTAATTGTATAGGAATTATCTGTCTATAGCATAACTCCCCGCCGGACACGGCAATGCCGTTTCCCTACAGATGAGATTCTCTAATTTCGGTAGTAGCAATATTTTTTATAATTGGTATAAAAATGGGTAAAGCTAGATGCGATCGCACTCCCTGTCACTTTGCAATTCCTAAAAGTGCTTTCTGTGAAACACAACCTGCCGCTTTGATTAAATCGGCTGCTTTTTCGCCGATCGCAATTGTCGGCGCGTTAGTATTTCCTGTAGTAATTGTTGGCATGATCGAAGCATCGACAATACGCAACCCCTCAACCCCATGTACCCGGAGTTCGGAGTCTACAACCGCCATTGGATCAGTTCCCATTTTGCAAGTGCCTACAGGATGAAACACCGTACTGCAATTTTCTCGGATGTAGGCTTCGAGAGCTTCATCGCTAGTCACGTCGGCACCAGGCGCGACTTCTCTGCCTCGAAACTCATCAAAAGCACTGGTTTCAAACAACTTGCGGATTAATTTAATGCCTTCAATCAGCTTCTGCACATCCGATCGACTTTGGAGATAGTTTAGCCGAATTACTGGTGCATCTTGGCGATCGGGCGATCGTAACTTAACACTACCAATATTTTCGGGATGCGTCAAAATCATCAGACCCGTAAATCCTACACCAGAATTGGGATAGCCCGGAAGTGGCCACAGGATGGGGCCAAAGATTAGCTGTAAATCTGGCGTAACCTCCTGATTCCCCTCACTATGTGCAAACAATCCAGCTTCCGCGATCGCATTACTGGTAATAGCAGGGTGCACATCCTGAATTGCCTCATAGGGCACAGGAACTACAATATGATCTTGGAGATTTTGGCCAACTCCTGGCAAATCAACGACAACAGAAATACCCAATGATTGCAAGTATTCTGCATCCCCAATCCCGGACAACATCAGCAGCTTAGGCGAATCGAATGCGCCAGCACTTAAAATAACTTCCTGGTTAACTCTGACTTGGTGCAACGTTCCTTCAAGTATGTATTCGACTCCAACTATGCGGGTTCCTTCAAATAACAATCGAGTCACTAACGCGCCTGTTGTCGTTGTTAAATTAGGACGTTGGAGAATCGGTAGGAGAAATGCCGCAGCGGTACTGTGCCGTTTACCATCCTTAACCGTGTACTGATAGAGTCCTGCGCCTTCTTGGTGCGGGCCATTAAAATCAGGATTGTCATCATATCCCAGTGCCACCGCTGCGTCTACAAATCGCTGGGATACGACGGCAGGGGAAATGATATCCGTCACGCTCAACTCGCCATCTACACCGTGATATTCACAGGCACCGCGTGAGGAGTGTTCAGATTTCTTGAAATAGGGCAGTAAATCCTGGTAACTCCAACCAGGATTCCCCAATTCTTGCCATTGATTGTAATCGTGAGGATTACCTCGAATATACATCAGGAAATTAATCGAACTGCTGCCTCCCAAGACTTTGCCACGAGGACAAAATATCTTGCGATTATTCAGGTACGGTTCTGGTTCAGAGAAATATGCCCAGTCCACCTCAGTGCCTAGCAAATGTATACATTCCACTGGGATTTGAATCTCTGGTTTCGTGTCTGGGTTGCCCGCTTCGAGCAATAATACGGTTGTTTTACTGTCTTCTGTCAGACGGTTAGCGACTACGCAGCCTGCTGAACCTGCACCAATCACAATGTAGTCATAGTTCGTCATAATCTTCTCCTTTTTTGTTGTTTGCCTGCCTAAAATATTCGAGAACATTTAACTTTTTGTACAAGCTTTCTGCATCAATATTCGATTGTTTTTATACACCTCCAAAGTTCCAGACTGCGGGCTATCCAAGGTGCCATCCCACACCCAATATTCATAATTGCCCTGCCGAAACTTATACACTCGAACACCTTCTGTCGCTTTCACAGTTCCTCTGCCCAAATTTAAATTACCCTTGGAACTTGTCGCGCGATAGAGCAGTTCACGGGAAGTTTTATTCTGCCAAATATTGATGTTGTAACCACCTCGGCATTTCGTACTAAGGATGAGATTAGCAGTAGAATCAGCAGAGGCAGGTAAGGAAAAATTAGCTAAGATACTAATTGGCAGAGCAAGGAGTAACGCAGATTTTTTCAGTAGTGTGTTCATGGTTCTCAAGAGTGTTGTATAACTAATACAACAGGAATCGTTGACATCGAATTGTTTGAAAGTGCATAACAACCTTTATAATCAGCCAGTTTTATCGGTGTTGGCAGCTATCAATTCAAAAACGGTATGGGGACTTTTAAAGGTTTGCCGCGCTTCTGGTTCTTGGAGTGCCACCATTGTTTTCACGTGTTCACGTTCGTCATCACGGACATTCACGAACACGTCGTATAGATCATCCACCTTGGGGCGGCGAAATTGATGATTTGATGTAGTCTGAACTTCGTCAAACATATAGAGATCTCCATCGCGATAGAAGTTGATTGCGACTTGGGGAGCAGGTTGAGTTTTCAGTGCCACTTCATTGATTTTCAAGTATTCATCATAGGTTTGATAGGCATGATCTTCAATCAACTCCATGAGGTAGTAGGCGTACTTGGGAAACAGCATATAGAGCAGCACGACAACCCAGTAGTAGGCAAATGCGATGTGTTGAGCGATGAAGCGATCGATCCACAGGCGATCGCCTCCCAGTGATTCCATAATCAACAAATGATGTAATTCGTTCCAGGTTTCCGCAAAGTGAATTTTCAACAAGTCAGCTTTGCGCCACAAACCCAGCGTCTCGTAGAGATGCAGCACTGAGACATAGGAAAAATAAGGCACGCGGGCGATCGTTTCGAGTACATAAAACCGAGCGTAGGAGCGATCGCCATACACGACATCCACAATAAACACGAAAAAACTGACGATTAATCGAATCAAAACTTTCATTGTATCTTCCTCCAAAATCAAAACACATGATTGATTTAACGATTTTGAAATACTACTTCCGCCAGTAGTTATTTGCAGCAGCGATTATGGCAAACTCTGTCGCCACAGTCTGCCCAACTGCAATCAGCATCATGGCATCATTGCCATAAACATCTCGTAGTTGTAACCGTTTCGCTTCATCCGGCTGAGTCATTTTGATAATCAGACGCGCCATTTTCACGGCTAATTGCCGCCCCTCTTCAGGCGTTTCGGTTAACAGCGAATTATTTGGGATTAGGGTGATTGCAGGCGGTGCTGCTACGGGTGCATGGCTTGAAACTGTTTCGCTATTCATGTCAAGATCTCCTGTGATGTGTTGAGAGAGATGGGACAGTTTGTCTACTTTGATTATGCAACAGCTTTCTAATTGCTTCAATGAGCTAGCTCATATTTGGAATAATTCATCGATCGATCTCAACTACCGCTCCAAAGACAGAGATATGTAAATCCGCTCTAGCTTTTCTGGATTCCGCACACTGTAAATGGATTGGATACAATTATCGACAATCTCAAAGGTTGTCATGCTGTGAATGTTGCCCTCAAAATACTGGATAATACCAGGTTGTCCATTGATTTCAACTAAGCGAGAAACGGAATTAGCCAGCCATTTTCGACGAACTGCCAACAGAAACTTAGCCACTTTCATGGCTCCATGCAGTGGCTTGATGGCTGCAACTACCACACCGCCACCATCTGAGCAAAAGGTGACATCTTTCGCCAACAGCAGCAGTAAATCCTGCAAATCGCCCTTAGTTGAAGCATCTAAAAATTGAGCTGTAATCTGTTCCTGTTGTGGCTTGGAAACTGGAAAACGCGGACGTTCAGCAGCAAGGTGTTGCTTCGCCCGTCGGAGAATTTGGCGACAGTTGGTGGGACTTTTGCCAACCATCGAACCAATTTCGTCGTAGTCATAGTCAAATACATCGCGGAGCAGAAACACCGCCCGCTCAATGGGAGATAAACGCTCCAGTACGACTAAAAACGCGGTCGAGAGCGATTCTGCTAATTCCATTAAATCGGTTGAATTATCTGATTGTTGCGTTATTATCGGTTCCGGTAGCCAGGTGCCGACGTATTGTTCTCGTCGGACGCGAGCCGATCGCATACGATCGATGCAGAGACGGGTAATGATGGTGGCTAGATAAGTTTTTGCCGATCGCACCCTTTCATTTCCTGTTTGGTGCCAGCGCAAAAAGGTTTCTTGCACCATATCTTCAGCATCGGTGGTGGTACCCAGCATCCGGTAGGCGATCGAAAACAGCATCGGACGATAGTAGTTAAAGTCATCGAGAGAACTCATAAGACTTTCTCGTTTTGTGGTACAGCTTTCAATGCCGATATGCTAATCCAACACGCTAATCCATCCACAATTAATGTGAGGATGGCCGTAACTTGAAAAAGCAAACCCCAGCCTACAAAGGAAACGTGAGAAACATGATCCGGGCTAATTACGATGAAATGATTGTAGATCCCAAACAGGATGGCGGCAGCCATTGAAATAAGCAATAGCCAGCTACCAATGCGGTAAAACTGTGTCCAGAGTAAAACGGTGGCAATGATGGGAGCCAGCACGATCGCAACACCCACAAATACAGCCTGAAGGAGAGAGAGGGGAACTGGGATTTGCTCGTGCGCTAAACCATGTAGTCCATGGGCGATCGCGTGGATAATCACGATCGTTGTTCCAGATTGAGCAACCTTCATCTTGCTTCTCCCATAAATTGTTAGCTGACACGAGCAACAGCAGTTTCAACGAGCCATTCCAAAGGTCGAGGCCCAAAATTTAGTTCGCGTTTTGCTTTGGCATTCGATACGCCTCGCATTTGGGTGCCATAGTAAACAGCATCCGCGCCACTTATCTGCAAAGCCTGCTCAACCGATACATGGAGAGGTGGTGGAGTATTTAACCATTGTGCATAGGCAGAGAGCCACAGTCGTACCTCTAAAGGTCGATCGTCCGCAATCAGATAAATGCCAGAATTACCTCGCTCTAATGCTGCCACCGTCGCTGCTGCGGCATCATTTATATGTATCCAAGACCATACCCCGGCGCCATTGCCGACGATCGGGAATTGTTGCTGCCGCACCTGTTCGGCAACATCGCCATCGGCAGCGTACCAAGTACCGGGGCCGTAGAAGAAGCCATATCGCAGGACAATCCCTTCTATGTTCGGTGTTTCGAGTAAGCGATGTTCAAGCCCCTTAAGCGTGCGGCTGCCGTCTGCAACTGCGGGCGAAGCATCCTCGGCTAAGGGCGTTTCCTCGTCTGCTAATCCTGCACCGGGAACTGCCCAAAATGCGATCGACTGCATCAGATAACGACGCACACCAGCCGCTAGCGAAGCCTTCAGCACATTGGCACCGCCTTCTAAACGGATGCGATCGTTCAAGGCTGCTGCTGCCTGCATCGAATCTGGAGTATAGGTTTTCGGCAGAGAAGTGAGTTGTTCAATTACTACATCCGGTTGAGCGCGGGTAACAACAGCTTTGACGGCATCCGCATCGAATACATCTGCGATCGCAGGTTCCACGCCTTGTTCAGCTAAAGTCTCTGCTTTTTCTTGAGAACGAGTCAAAGCAATAACCTGATGTCCTTTAGCCAGCAATTGTGCGATCAGTGGACGACCGATTACTCCCGTTGCGCCTGCTACAAAAATCCTCATCTGCGAACCTCCTGTTGCAGCCTGTGAGTTATTTATAGATCAGACGATAGAGCATCGTTGGTTGTGACAATATGAGTGAGCTTCATATTTTTTGAAATGGCGATCGCGAACTGAAATTCTACGGGTTTCGCTTTATTTCCCGTCAGAAACCGGGTCAATCCTCAATTGGGCGATCGCCCAATTGACCGCAAACATTCACCAAAAATCCAAAAATCCCCAAAAACATCAACCTAGTTGTGGTAAAGTTTTGTGTCGATTGCTTTGCGTCAAGGCAATTTGCAAGTTCAGTTAAACGCGCTCACAGCTATGTTTTTGTTACCAATTCTACCCTTAGCTCAAGCAATCCCGACACCTCCGACCCAACAAGTCATCATCCAGCGAGAAGTCCCCCTACCAGAAAATGAACTGGATTTGCCACCTCCGCAGACAACCGCCCCGCTGAACACTGTCCCACTGAACACTGTGACGGTGCCCCAGCAAGTGCGCGTCTTGCCGGGAAAACTCGACAGCATCCCGGTTTTCAACAGCAACAGCCCGGAAGTTGTGCAAACCGAAGGCATTTTGCTCTCCACATTTCCGCAGTCAGCAAAAGAAGTACCTTCTGCACACTTAAACTTTGCCTTCAAAGGCCGATTTGACATCTTCTCTCACCACATCGCCAAAGCTAAAAATCGCGCCGAAACTCGCACCTTATTTCAAGGCATAATTGTCTACAATCCCAACTCGGAACCTGTTACTTTAAACGTATTGCAAGGAGCGACCTATTTAACTCGGCCGGATGCTTTATTTGTCGATTTGCCCTCGTATTTAGAAAATCGATTCGGCACTGTGTTTGTGGGGCCTGGCAGTCGCATCACCAGCGATGTGCTGCGGGGATACAGACAAAGCATTTTGCCCGCTGCGATCGAAATTC
>JAYUGZ010000232.1:0-5156 GCA_043767465.1 Cyanobacteriota bacterium | reverse complement strand
TTGTCCCCTTGTCCGCAGGTTGCTAGATAGTTCCCCCTGGTTTCAAATTTCTCCTCTTGAACCTGACTCTGAGACTGGCTGGGCGGTACAAACACTTTATGATGAACCATTTTTTCCTCTAACGGTGCAGTTGGTGGCTTGGGCTCCGGGTGTTGTTTCTCCGATTCACAATCATGCTAGTTGGGGACTGGTGGCGCTACTGGGTGGACAGGAGAAAAATACTTTGTGGAGGCGATCGCCAATTCCGAAGTTTCCCGATAAAATTCAAACAGTGGGCGATATTTTGCTTGCACCCGGTGACGTTTTGTGCTTAATGCCCGAGGCGATTCATCATGTGGAAGCGCTGGGAGATGAACCAACAATTAGTTTTAATCTTTATGGTGAAGCAGATTATGCTCGACGCTTTGAGTTTAACCAGATTAAAGGCACTGCGGAAAACTTTTAAGCGAGCATTCTGATAAATTTTTGGTTCTACAGAACTTACGATGCACTCATACCAAAGCAACCAGGTTTTTCAGCGAATCTCCGGTTTACAACGAATAATTTTCGTAAAAAGCCCGGTTTCTGACCTTTTGTGAAGTCCTAATCTCGTGAATTTTTTCTAATTTTAATGCTCGATCTCACTTATTATTTATGACTAAAAAATGAAGCAATTTCGCCAAGTTAGAGCCGCTATCAACCATCTCACAGGCAAGGGGATTTCTACTTCTTCGCTTCAGTTTAGATTGACTCTGGAATTGCTGGTGCTGTCAATTTTAGGACTTAGCAGTGTAGCATTTTGGGCAGGCTGGCAAAGGTCGCAAAATCTAGTCGGTGCCCACAAACAAACGCTGGAATATATTGGGATGCGTTTTCCCGAACAGGTTGAGCTTTATAGTGAAATGGGTTCCCTAGAAATTGGGTTAACTCGAAGCGTCCAGAAAGCTTCTACAGGCGGAATCATGGTGTGGGTAAAACGCAATGATGGGATGCTTTTGGTGAGTTCACCTGATATGGATATGCAATCTTCTAAGATTAGGAAGATGATCTCGTTGACGGAAGTACCTGCTGAGCCGACTTTTGTTCAGGTGGACGATCGCTATTTGGTCATCTGTAGCACGACTCTGAGGATTAAAAATGAGTTGCTGGGTACGGTATATTTCTCTCAAGATATCACTGATGAGCAACGTCAATTAAATGATGCGATTCGCAGTCTAATTATTGTCAGTGTTGTGGTAATTTTAGTGTTGATGGTGGCGATCGCCAGTCGCATTCGTCACGCTCTCCGACCTCTGGAACAGATGAGTCAGATTGCTAGCACTTTGTCGGCTGATAATTTGCAGGCGGCAAAACTCCAACTACATCAGGCTCCTGATGAGATTTTAGGACTTGCGCAAACCTTTAATGAGATGTTGTTTCGATTATCCGGTTCCTGGGAGCAACAACGCCAATTTGTCGGTAATGTTTCCCACGAATTACGCACTCCTCTAACTGTGGTAGTTGGTTATTTACAAAGTTTGCTGCGGCGCAGCACTAATTTAAGCGACTATCAGCAGCAAGCACTGGAAACGGCGGTTGGTGAAACTGAACGCACGATTCGGATGTTAGAAGATTTGCTCGATTTGGCGCGGGCTGATAGTGGTAATCTGCACTTTCGTTTGCATCCGGTGATTCTGAATACTCTGGTGGCTGAGGTAGCCGAAATGAGTGCAAAGGTTAGCAATCGGAAAGTTATTTTGGTGTCAAATGATGAGGATGTTGTCGCCTGTGCGGATCAGGATCGTTTGCAACAAGTTTTAATTAATTTAGTTGATAATGCTATTAAGTATTCTGCTCCAGAACAACCTGTTGAGTTAGTATTGGAAAAGAGGGAAAAGCAGGTGATGGTTCATGTGCGCGATCGCGGAATTGGGATTTCTCTCCCGCACCAAAACCGGATTTTTGAGCGGTTTTACCGGGTGGATGAGTCTATGACGCGCTCTAGGGACGGTACAGGGCTGGGATTGGCGATCGCCAAAAGCCTGATCGAAGGGATGGAAGGACGTATCGCGATCCGCTCTAAACCGGGAGAAGGTAGTATTTTTACTATCACCTTACCTATCTGGAATCCGCAGCTATGAGCGATCGCATTCTCCTTGTTGAAGATGACCCGAAACTGGCAAAGTTCATCGAATCTGAACTTACTCTAGAAGGATATCACGTCACTGTCGCCCCCAATGGATTGGATGGATTAACCCTCGCCCGCACGGCCCAACCGGATTTATTGATTTTAGATTGGATGCTTCCGGGTATCTCTGGATTGGATATTTGTTTGAGATTGCGATCGACTGGCGTGCAAGTACCAATAATTATGTTAACAGCAAAGGATGAAGTACCCGATCGCGTAACGGGATTAAATGCTGGCGCTGATGATTATGTGACTAAGCCTTTTAGTATGGAAGAGCTCCTGGCGAGAGTCAAAGCACGCCTGCGCCGAACTCAACAAAATGACCCGGATAGTTTAGAATTTGAAGACTTAATCTTAAATTGTTTAACCCGCGAAGTTTATCGAGGAAATCAACTAATTGAACTCACTGCTAAAGAGTTTGATTTGTTGGAATTTTTGCTGAGAAATCCCCGTCAAGTCATTACGCGCGATCGCATTTTAGAAAAAGTCTGGGGTTACGATTTTATGGGCGAGTCAAATATTATTGAAGTGTATATTCGGGCCTTACGGATTAAGTTAGAAGCAAGTAACTCAAAACGGCTGCTGCATACTGTTCGAGGAGTTGGCTACGTGTTGCGAGAGCCAAAGTAATATTGTTTGTCAAAAAAAAGACAAAATTTGTATTTTGCAAAATTGAAAACAATGCTTGTTTACATAATTATTTAGTCAGGTGCGGATCTGTGAGATTGTCGATTTTTATGCGGAAATTTTGGCTGGCGACGCACCCTACGGCTAGTGTTGCATAAAAACTCGGTTTCTAGTCACTCGTGCGTAAGTCCCACAGTTAAGAGTTGTTCAGCGAAAGATGCAATTAGAGTAAAATCTCTCAATTGCGAGATCCATTTTTCCGGTATAGCAGACTCGCCGTAAAAAGCCCCCGCCAACTGTCCGTAAACCGCACCAGTTGTATCCGCATCGTCGCCCAAATTCACGGCCAACAAACACCCTTCGGCAAAAGAAGAACTGTTATAAAACGCCCAAAGTGCCGCCTCCAAAGACTTAACCACGTAACCAGTACCCTTGATTTCAGGAGGTTGTCGCCGTTTAAAAGAACCCGCCGCAATTTCATCAATTTCTGCCACCAGCGGGTGCGCGGCCCAATATCCGGCGATCGCACAATATCTTTCCGACAGCAAAACTTCTTTGCTAACTCCATTGACAGCCCCCGCAATTAAAGTACCGAAATAGCGGCAAGCATCGACGCAAGTAGCAGCACCATGAGTAGTGCGAGAACTTTCTCCAGATTTTTCTATGACTTCTAAAGGATTTTTAGCATAAAACAAAGGTACGGGAGCCAAACGCATAATCGAACCATTTCCAGCAGCCCAAGAATTAGTAGAACCGCAGTAAGGCTTTTTTGTCTCTTGAAAATGCCAAAGTGCTTCTCGAACCGTATTGCCAATATCAAAACACTTGCCCGTGCTGCTCAAATGTCCGTCTCGCCGCCACTTCAAATAAGTTTCTAATTGATTGACTGGATCGAAACCTTTTCTCTCAATCAAACTTTCAGCTAAACAAAGTGCCATTGATGTATCATCAGTCCACTGTCCCGGTTGCAGGCGAAAAGGGCCGCCGCCAACCATATCTTTAATCGGCTCAAAGGTTCCCGGGCGACAAAACTCTAAAGTTGTTCCCAAAGCGTCGCCAACTGCTAAACCGATCAGACTGCCGCGATAAAGTTCTATTTGCTGCATGGTAATTTTTAGTTGACAGTTGACAGTTGACAATCATCAGAAAGAGGATTGGAGTAATGAATCGTCTGATTTTAATTTCTCGCGATCGGGGTTCCAGCTTTAAACCAATTCTTTCTGCTAAAGTAATAATTACATAACTCAGACAAACGTGGTTATACGTGCTAATTATAGCGGTAAAATACGCACTTTACACGCTAGTTTATTCGTCTCTTGATTCTCTTTCTCTGTGTCCTCTGCGCCCTCTGCGGTGAATCAAAAAAATCTTGTTCAAAAATGAAATTGAATTGCCATACCTGCCGTTAAAAATAAAAAAACCAGACTTTTCGCCCCAAAGGCTGAGGCAAAAGACGACTCAAGCTAATATTGATGTTAACCTGTCCCTACCCGAGATCGAATCGTCCCATGACCCCCGATGCCTCCGCAGCCGCTGCTGCCGCCCCTCAATCAACACCCGAAATCAGCCTAGAGCTGCAAGTCCGACTCAAGACTGAAGACGGAAAGCTACTGTTGCTGCTTCCCCCAGAAACCAACACCGAAGCCGCAACTGGTGCGGCATCGACTTGGACTGAACTTTGGCAGCAGCTAAAAGTCAGGCTGAATGCAGGAGAACGTTTTTGGCAGCCAAATGCCGAAGTACAATTGATGGGGAGCGATCGACTCTTAGATATTCGTCAACTACAAGAAATCGCCGATGCCCTATTGGAAGTGGAACTGCAACTCAAACGAGTCCACACCAACCGCCGCCAAACCGCCGTTGCCGCAGCTACGGCAGGCTATTGTGTAGAACAGCAGCCTCCGGTTTCTTCCCTGAATAAAGCCTCCGCCGACAAACCGCAATCGCTGGCGGAACCTTTATATTTGCAGATGACTGTGCGATCGGGCGTAGAAATTCGCCATCCAGGGACGATCGTACTTTTGGGAGACGTAAATCCCGGTGGCTCAGTCATCGCCGGAGGCGATATCCTAGTTTGGGGTCGTTTGCGGGGCGTAGTGCACGCTGGTGCCGGCGGCAACACCAACAGCGTGATTATGGCCTTGCAGATGGAACCGATGGTGATTAGGATTGCTAAGTACGTTGCCAGAGGCCCAGAAACCTCACCCGCTCAGTTTTTCCCGGAAGTCGCCTATGTGACGCCTCAAGGGATTCGGATCGGTAGAGCCTCTGATTTTGACAAATCGCAGTTAATTGGGGGTGATTAGTCATTGGTTATTGGTTATTGGTTATTGGTTATTGGTTATTGGTTATTGGTTATTGGTTATTGGTTATTGGTTATTGG
>JAYUGZ010000231.1:0-5160 GCA_043767465.1 Cyanobacteriota bacterium | reverse complement strand
AATGCTTGCTCGTCGGCGGCGACAATTGTGGCAATGCAGGAAATGAAAGCCGCATCTTTGGGCTATTTCAAAAACAATGCAGAGGCTGCTGCGATCGTTGGACAATATTTTGACGTAGCAATTAGCGAATTCAAAGCTCCCACACCTTCAGCTAAGGTGCGTCAGCGCGAAACCAATGACCAGCAAGGGCTGCAACTGCCTCAAATCTACTTCAACGCAGCGGAACGTCGGGCGAAATTCGTCATGAAAACCGGTCTGTCGTCGGCTGAAAAGATTGAAGTAATCAAAGCAGCTTACCGCCAAGTTTTTGAGCGTGACATTACTCGCGCTTACAGCCAAAGCATTTCTGACTTGGAATCCAAGGTCAAAAATGGCGAAATCTCGATGAAAGAGTTTATCCGCCGATTGGGTAAATCTCCTCTGTATCGTCAGCAATTTTTCGAGCCGTTTGTCAACAGCCGTGCTGTAGAATTGGCCGCCCGCCACTTCCTCGGCCGCGGTTTGAGCTCGCGTGAAGAGTTTAGCAAGTATTTTGCGATCGTCACTAAAGGCGGTTTGGCGGCTCTCGTAGACGCGATGGTTTATTCCCAGGAATATGCGGACTACTTCGGCGAAGAAACGGTGCCTTACCTGCGTGGTTTGGGCCAAGAAGCTCAGGAATGTCGCAACTGGGGCCCGCAAATTGATTTGTTCAATTTCAGCGCTCCGTTCCGCAAGGTTCCTCAGTTCATCACCTTGTTTGCGGGCTACACTCAGCCGCTACCAGACCAGCACGTTTACGGTATTGGTAATGATCCGCTGGAAATTCAGTTCGGCGCGATTTTCCCGAAAGAAACTCGTAACCCTAAAAACCGTCCAGCTCCCTTTGGCAAAGACACTCGCCGTATCCTGATTCGTCAAGGTGCGGGGATTGATAATCAATTGAGCAATCCGGCGGCTCGTGGTAAGGCCCCTGGTTCTCTTGGCCCCAAGGTCTTTAAACTAGATCAGTTACCAGGTGGCTACATTGCTCCCAAAAAAGCTACAGGCCGCGGCGGTGCTGCTTCTGTAGGCACGAGCAGCTACAGTAGTGCTTCCAGTGTCAAATTTACCGAAAGTTCGACTCAAGCGGTGATTCGGGCGGCTTATCTGCAAGTGTTTGGTCGCGATGTGTTCGATGGCCAGCGCCAAAAGGTGGCGGAAATTAAGCTGGAAAACGGCGATATTCCGATGCGTGAGTTTATTCGGATGTTGGCAAAATCCGATGTGTTCCGCAATATGTACTGGAGCAAGCTTTACGTTTGTAAGGCGATCGAGTATATTCACCGCCGACTCCTGGGACGCCCTACCTACGGCCGTCAGGAAATGAATGCTTACTTTGACATTTGTGCCAAGAAGGGTTTCTACGCCCTGGTTGACAGCATCATGGATTCTCTGGAGTACAACGAAGCTTTTGGGGAAGATACTGTCCCCTACGAGCGCTACGTGACTCCCGCTGGTTTGTCGATGCGCACGATGCGATCGAGCTCCTTTGGTGAGAAGAAGGTCAACGTTGAGCCGACAGCAGAAACACCTCGGTTTATCGAACTCGGTGTTGCGAGCAATCTCGGTCATATCGAGTTGGAAAATCGCCTTGCTCAAGGTGTCAGCAAGCGGCGCGAACAAACTAAGGTGTTCAAGCTGACGACTACTTCGGATAAGGTAGCTTTGAAAACTTTAATTCAAGCTGCTTATCGTCAAGTTTTTGAGCGTGACATGAATGCGTATGTGAAGAATGAATTCACAGCGCTAGAAAGCAAATTGGGTAACAATGAAATTAATCTCAAGGAATTCATTGAGTCTTTGGGTTGCTCGCCGCTGTATGTGAAACAGTTCTACGCACCTTATCCCAATACTAAGGTGATTGAGTTGGGAACGAAGCACTTCTTGGGCCGCGCTCCTCGCAATCAAGCTGAGATTCGGACGTACAACCAAATCTTGGCAAGTAAAGGGATTAAGGGCTTTATCAACGCGATGTTAAACAGCGTTGAATATGCTGATGCTTTTGGTGAGGATACTGTTCCTTATCGCCGCTTCCCGACTCTACCGGCTGCTAATTTCCCGAATACTGAAAGGCTGTACAACCAGTTGACTAAGCAGAATGCTGATGTTGTGGTTCCGAGCTTTGAGCCTGCGGCTGCTACTGACAGAAGTTAATCACAAACTACAAGAAAGTTGATTTTGTAGGTTGACAAAAATCCCTCGCTATGGTAATGCTGTAGCGGGGGATTTTTGTTAAAGGGCGATCGCTCCCGATCGGCGAGTCCCATAGTCCGACAGGGATTGAAATCCCTGTCTCATAGCTAAAGTCCTCTCAAGAGGACTGAAGTGGGCGATCGTTTAATTTGGCGCTTCAGTCGGTTTTAACCGACTTTAGCTATGAGACGGGGATTTCAATCCCCGGCGGACTGGAAGCACAACCGATCGCCCAAAAAGTGCGATCGGGCGATTGAGAATTATTAAAATTTGCAAATTTCTAACATCCGTTTGATTTTTGGCAACTGTCTTTCGGATTTCCGAAAAGCCAGCCAAATCCGATTGGTAACAGCTTGTGCAGGTTTAAGAACAAGTGTCAAGCGATTTTCTGTCACCCAATTTGCACACAAGTAATCGGGAAGCACGCTAAACCCAAATCCGCATTCAACGGCTTGTCTAATTGCTCTTAAATCGGGGATGATTAGTTTGGGTTGAACGTCGATTCTTCTGCCAAACACGACGCGCCAAAATCTGCGGGCGATCGGCAATTCTTCACTGTATGCAATCCAATCTTGGGTTAACAGCCATTGAGACAGTGGATTTAAATCTGCTTGACTAATTCCTTCGGAAATCGGAATCGCAATATTTGGCGGCCCGATTAGCCAAAAGTTCTCCTCGAATAGTAATTCATATTCGATATCGGACAAGGTAATTTTTTGGGTAGCAATTACTATGTCTAGCTTTCCGGCTTTGAGTTGTTGGATTAATTCTGATGTTAGTCCAAATTGGATTGTGTAAAAGTACGCGCGAGCGAAGCTATCCCGTAGGGAATCGTCTTGGGGTAACTTATCCAGAATTTGCTCTGTAAAAAACTCTTGTGGCGTACCGATTCTGATGGTTTGCGGTGTTTCGGCGGTGGAGTTTTTGTGGGGAATTGATTCGAGTTTCTCGATCGCACTTACAACTTGACTATACAGTCTTTGTCCCGCTTCCGTCGGCACCATCCGTCTCGGAGTCCTTTGAAACAACGGATTTCCCAAAGCTGACTCTAGGGCTGCGACGTGTTGGCTGACAGCCGGTTGCGTCAGGTGCAAAACTTGGGCCGCCCCAGATACGGTTCCGACGCGGTAAACCTCAATAAAACTGCGATACCACTCAAAGCTAATCATAAGGAAGTTCGGCAGCGGATTTTGTAACGGATTTAACGGATGTTAGGAAGTTCGGCATTGGGATTTGGTATAAGTAGATTTATAGTTAGACGAAACTTTTATAATTTGTATTTTAGATGAATTCGACCTAGGATGAAAACAACAGGCACAAAGACACCCGCAACAGGAATAGACTATGACTAGCCAAAAAGTTCTGATTGTTTTAACTAGCCACGATACTCTGGGCGACACTGGTAAAGAAACTGGTTTCTATCTCCCAGAAGTAACGCATCCATTACACGCATTTACTCAGGCGGGATTAACGGTAGATTTTGTGAGTCCAAAAGGTGGCAAAGCTCCCATGGTTGGGATTGATTTAGAAGACCCGCTAAATAAGGCTTTTTTAGACGATTCGGAACAGGTTTCACGAGTCGAAAATACTCTGAATCCTGCACAAATTGACCCCGCAGAATATGCGGCTATTTTCTACGCTGGGGGACACGGGACAATGTGGGATTTTGCTGATAATCAGGAACTTGCTGCGATTGCTGCTGCTATTTATGAAGCAGGCGGAATTGTGGGTGCTGTTTGTCATGGGCCGGCGGCGTTAGTTAATCTTAAGTTGTCTGATGGTGCATATCTGGTTGCAAATAAGACTGTGGCTGCTTTTACTAATGAAGAGGAAGCGGCTGTGGGATTGACTGACATTGTGCCGTTTTTGCTGGAGGCGAAGTTGATTGAGCGCGGGGCTAATTTTACTAAGGTTGCTAATTTTCAAGTTTGTGTTGTTGAGTGCGATCGGCTCGTCACAGGCCAAAACCCAGCGTCCGCAGCAGGTGTAGGCGAACGAATGGTAGAATTGATGCAAAATCAACTGACTAAATAATCGATCGGGGTGGGTGCAATTGCCCGCCCTTTCTACATTCGGTTAACCGTATTAAAATAGCTGCTTTGAGTCGAGAACATTACCGCTAACTCTCCGTCTTTAATTTTAGGATGCAAATTGGCGATCGGCATAAACAGATGCTCCCCTTTCGGACACGGGAAATGATTTGACTCTCAGAATATTCCTGCTCAATTTCAACTTATTCAACTTAATCGAGAATTAGTCATGGCAAAAACATTTTTCTTGATTGAATTAAAAAAAAACGCCTTTTTTTTCTGGCTTAAGGCTTGACTTTGAGATTCTTGTGGAGTATCATTATATAATGGGAATATTGGAAAAATTAATTTTAAAGCCACCACTTCAATTATCTAAAATATAACTCAAAAATCCAGCAAAGTCAATAGGTAATAGTTCCTTTTTTAGGCAATTTTTTTAAACAAAACTAGACTTGAATTGCATAATTTTGGGATTGAGGGGGAAACCGTAGATGTCAGGCAGATAGACGGAGATAAACGCAGATGATTTCAAGAAGAATGATATGACTTTCATGAAAAAATCGAACTCGCTTGCAAGCTCCCACTTTCTAATTATTAAATCTCAAATGGTATGACCTAGATCGAGATATTGACCGGAAAATAAAACATCAGAATCAACTGGCAACTTGTTCGGATTCGTACAATAGCTAAATGAAGAAGCTATTAGGGCATATTTTTTTGAAAGAGAGAACAGGGTATGGAACTAAATTTACAGAAATTTTATAAGGCCTGCAATCCCAGCTACACGCTGGCTGTAGCCAATGAAGAAGACCGACAATACTATATCGATTTTTCCTCTGTGCGGGGTGGCACAATTGTAGAACAATTGGAGCGCACTATCAGCCGTCTGTCCCCGGATGTACCTACCTGAGATCGG
>JAYUGZ010000230.1:0-13027 GCA_043767465.1 Cyanobacteriota bacterium | reverse complement strand
ACTCCCGACCCAATTTTTGTCAAAGACGAGCAGCACAGGTGGGTCGTATTAAACGACGCTTTTTGCGAGTTGATGGGAAAAGGGCGACAAGAACTGATCGGTAAGTCGGGATACGACTTTTTTTCCCCAGCACAAGCCGAGTTTTTTTGGCAACAAGACGAGCAAGTATTGCAAAGAAGCATTCCCGAGCCAACGGAAGAAACTTTTACAATGGGGGCGGGCCAAGAACGCATTATATCTACTAAAAAAACCGTCTTCAAAAAAGCCGACGGCACTAAAATGTTGGTCGGAACAATGCGAGATGTGACCGAGTACAAGCGCCAGCAAATAGCGTTGCAGGAAAGCGAAGCTCGATTTCTAAAAATGACCGCCAACGTGCCGGGAATGATTTATCAATATCGGCTTTGTGTAGATGGTAAAACATCTTTTACTTACGTTTCTTCGGGCAGTTGGCAGCTCTACAATTTAAAGCCAGAAGAAATAGAAGAAAATGCCGCTTTGGCTTTTGCAACAGTTCACCCAGACGACATCCCAGACTTGCAGCGATCGATCGCCACTTCAGGGGCGACTCAGCAAGCTTGGCAACACCAGTGGCGGCAAGTTGTGGGAGAGCGAGTGAAGTGGCTTCAAGGCGCGTCGAGACCGGAAAAACAAGCCAACGGCGATCTAATTTGGGACGGTTTGGTGATGGATGTTACCGAATTAAAACAAACCCAACAAGAGCGGGATAGATTTTTTAATATCTCGCTGGATTTACTTTGCATTGCAGGTTTCGACGGGTATTTTAAACGCTTAAACCCTGCTTGGTCTACTGTCTTAGGTTACAGTATAGCCGAACTTCGAGCCAAACCTTTGATAGAATTGGTGCATCCAGAAGACCGAGCAATAACTATAGCTGAATTAGAAACACTGAAAAAGGGCAACCCAGTTATTAACTTAGAAACCCGCTATCTTTGCCGAGATGGTAGTTATAAATGGCTGTCGTGGACGGCATCACCGTTTGCCGAAGAAAATTTAATTTATGCAGTTGCTCGCGACGTGACATTCAGCAAGCAAGCAGAAGCTGAATTGCGCAAGAGCGAAGCCACCAACCGCGCTCTTTTAAACGCGATACCGGACATGATTTTTCGCTGTCGCGCCGATGGCACTTTTGTTGACTTCAAACCCGCAAAAGACCTCCAGACGCTGGTACCGGAAAATATATTTATTGGCAAAAAAGCACAAGACATATTGCCGACTGCTTTTGCTGAAAAAATCTTGTGCGGCAATCAACACGCGATCGACACCGGCGAGATTCAAGTTGTAGAATATCAACTGCCGATTAACGATGCACTGTGCGATTTTGAAGCGAGAATTGTCTTCTGCACGGATGACGAAATTATTGCGATCGTCCGCGACATCACCAATCGCAAACGTTTCGAGTCAAAACTCCAGCGACAAGCCGCAGCAATGGAAGCTGCTTCCGAAGGTATCGGTATTGTGAATGCCAGCGGAGAGGTGATCTATGCCAACGCAGCTAAACTCAAAATCTACGGTTACAATTCCCTCGAAGAAATGTTGGGCAAAAGTTGGAAAATCTTTTATGAAGGTGCAGAACTTGCAAGGTTCGAGCGGGAAATTATGCCTGTTTTAGCGCGCCAAGGTTATATCAGCACTGAAGCAGTAGGCTGCCGCCGTGACGGCTCTCAATTCCCTCAAGAAATCTCGCTGACAATCCTCCCCGACGGCGAACTAATTTGCATTGTTCGCGATATTACTGCGAGAAAGAAAGCAGAAGCAGAGTTGCAGGATAGCAAGCGGTTTGGCGATCGCATTGCTGAGGCAAGTCCTAATATTTTGTACGTTTATGACTTGATAGAACAAAAAAATATCTATGCAAATGCTTCTATCTACCAGATTATTGGCTATACGGTAGAGGAGATTCAGGCAATGGGGCCGTGGATGACATCAAGTTTAATCCACCCGGAAGATGCCATCAAAATGCCTGATTATTTACAGCAAGTCGCAACGGGTACAGAAGGGGATATCTTTGAAATTGAATACCGAATTAGGCACAAGGATGGTTCTTGGCGCTGGATTGTCAGCCGAGATACTGTATTTACCAAAACAGCAGACGGCGAGTTAAAACAAATTCTCGGCACGGGAACTGATATTACAGAAAGCAAGCAAGCAGAAGATGAAATTAAGCTGTTGCTGGCAGCAACTCAAGCAATTAGTCAGTCGGTTGATTTTCATAGCGCTCTCCCTGATATTCTACGGTTGCTGTGCAATGCGATCGGCTGGAATTTTGCAGAAGCTTGGATACCGGCTGCTAACGGTGCTGTTTTGGAACACAGCGAAACTTGGTATGCTAGCGATCGCGATTTAGATAGCTTTGGCCGCGAAAGTAAGACAATTAGATTCGCGCCCGGAGTGGGAGTGCCGGGACGGATTTGGTCAACGCGAAAGATAGAATGGATTGAAGATATTTCAGTAGCCAATAATTCATTTTTTGCCCGATCGCAAATGGCGGCAGCAGTCGGATTGAAAGCTTGTTTCGGAGTGCCAATTCGCGCTAACTCCTCGGTGCTGGCAGTTTTACTATTCTCCAAGCGCGAACGCTCGATTCTGGAACCGCGGATAGTAGAATTGGTGAAGGCAGTAGCGACTCAGTTGGGTTCTCACATTCAGCGCAAACAAGCTGAAGAAGAATTGCGTAAAAGCGAAGAACGTTGGCAGTTGGTTCTCAAAGCCAATCAAGACGGCATTTGGGATCTGAATCTTCAAACAGATCAAGCTTTTAGATCTGCCCGCTGGCAAGAAATTATCGGTTACGCAGACGGCGAAATCGACAGTTGCAACAGCGAATGGATCGATCGCATCCATGTAGACGATCGCTCACGAGTGCAAGCCACAATCCAAGATTATCTCGATCGCCAAACCCCTAATTACGCCGCCGAATACCGCTTGCAGTGCAAAGACGGCAGCTACAAGTGGGTGCTCGCCCACGCTCAAGCAGTCTGGGATGAAGCCGGAAACCCCCTGCGGATGGTGGGTTCGATGACGGATATTAGTGATCGCAAAGCAGCAGAATTAGCTTTGTTGCGGGTCACTCAAGCCGTGGAAAGTACCAGCGATGCGATCGCAATCGCCGACTTGAAAGGGCGTTCTATTTACCACAATCAAGCCTTCATCCAGCGTTACGGCTACAGGGTGGAAGAACTCAACGAGCTCGGCGATAGCGCCGCCCTTTACGTCCGACCTAAAAGTTACAAACAAATCTATAAAAACATTCGCAAAGGTCGCTCTTGGTGCGGCGAAGTTGCGCTGCGCAATAAGAGCAATGAAGCTGTTACCGCTCTGGTGCGAGCCGATAGCATAAAAGATATAAATGACCATTCTATCGGCTTAATTGCAGTGATTACAGACATCACAAAACGCAAAGAATCAGAAGCAATTTTGCGCCAGCAATTAAAGCGCGAACAGTTGGCAGTAGCTATGCTGGAACGCATTCGGTCTTCTCTGAATTTAGAAGAAATTCTCACCAAAGCAGTCGAAGAAGTGCGCCATTTTCTGCAAGTAGACCGCACTGTTATTTACCAATTTAAGCCGGATTGGAGCGGGTTTATCGCCGTCGAGTCGGTTGCTGAAAATTCCCTACCAATTCTAGGAACGGAAATTTACGACCCTTGTTTTGGAGAAACCTACGCTACTCTTTACCAAGACGGCAGAATTAGAGCCACAGATGATGTTTACAATGCCGGCATCGCCGACTGCCACTTGAGTTTGTTGGCTCGGTTCGATGTGAGAGCGAATCTCGTAGTGCCGATTTTGCAAGGCGAAAAATTGTGGGGGCTGTTAATTGCCCACCACTGCACGGGCCCGCGTCCCTGGCAAAAAATTGAGGCAGAGTGCCTGAAACAATTAGCGGTGCAGTTGGCGATCGCGATTCAGCAATCGACGCTGTTTGAACAAGCACAAACCGAAATTGCCGATCGCAAACAAGCAGAAGCAGCCCTGCAATTGGCTAAAGAAGCCGCCGAATCCGCCAACCGCGCTAAAAGCGACTTTCTCGCCAATATGAGCCACGAATTGCGGACGCCTTTGAACGGTATTATGGGATACGTTCAACTGCTGAAATCCGATCGCAATTTAACACCCGAACAACATGAGAGCTTGCACAGCGCTCACCACTGCTGCAACCACTTACTGACGCTGATTAACGATGTTTTAGACCTCGCAAAAATCGAAGCTAGTAAAATGGAACTGTCTGTGACAGAGGTGGATTTACCGAGTTTAGTAAAAAGTATTGTTGACTTGTTCCAAATGCGATCGGCTCAAAAAGCGATTGCATTTAATTACGACCAATTATCTCCACTGCCAAGCTGGGTGTTCGCGGATGAACAAAGGCTGCTACAAGTTTTGATGAACTTGGTCAGTAATGCGGTTAAGTTTACTAAGATCGGCTCAGTGACATTCAAAGTCGGTAAGGTGGAGAATTTTGCTGAAAATTCAACTCCCATAAACTCCATAAATTCGAGTTTAACGGCCCAGGTTGGCGACGGTACGGCAAATTTGAGAGCTAATCAACAACAGGAGCATCAGTCGATCGTACCGCCGATCGCCACCTTTGTGCGATCGGACTCCACAGCCGCAAATAAACAGCAATTACCAGTCGCTAAAATTCGCTTTCAAATCGAAGATACTGGCATTGGTATTTCTCAGAATAAATTAGAAGAAATATTTTTGCCTTTTCATCAAGTGGGCGATCGTCACAATTTCGTTGAAGGTACCGGACTGGGACTTTCCATCAGCCAAAGATTAGTCACAATGATGGGCAGCCAAATTCGCGTCCAAAGTACCCCCGGCAAAGGCAGTATATTTTGGTTCGAGATCGACTTTCCCGCAGTCGCCGAGTCTTCTCAAATCCCCTCCACGCCAGAAAAACAACGCCGACTTGTCGGTTTTAGCGGCAGCCAGCGCAAAGTGCTGATCGTTGACGATAACGAAGTAAATCGCGCCATCCTGCACAGGATGCTTTCTCGTTTGGGCTTTGAAATTGCCCAAGCTACCGACGGCGAAGACTGCTTGCACAAAGCACAGGAATTTCTACCGAATCTGATTTTAATGGACTTGCTGATGCCCGTAATGGACGGTTGGGAAGCTACCAGGCGGCTGCGACAGTTGCCGAAATTAAAAGATGCGGTTATCCTTGCTTTGTCCGCTAGCGTTTACGAGACTACTAGGCAAGAGAGCTTGCTTGCAGGTTGCGATAATTTTCTCACCAAGCCGATTCAAACTAACGAGCTTTTAGAATTATTGCGCCTGCATTTGGGACTAGAATGGATTTACGAAGAGGGAGCGGAAACCAAAAAGCGCAAAGCTCAAACTCACAAAACATCATCTGAGATTGCTGCTGCTGACTCAACGATGGTGTCTCCTGCGTCAGAGTCAGTCTTGGCCTTGTTCAGATTGGCTGCAATGGGCGATATTGAAGCTATTCTGGAGGAAACTGCTAAACTCGAAGATTCTGACCAGACATTAGTGCCTTTCGTTCATCACCTGCGCCAACTTGCTAAAGGATTTCAGCTCAAGCAAATTCGAGATTTTTTGAAGCAACATTTGACCTAAAATTGACGCTAGCTAACAGAAAACTTAAAATTAGTTAAATCTCACGCCCAGATCGTCATTGTCAATAACCCAATACGCTTGGGTTAAACCCGATCTCCCTGGCGCCCCCCTTGCTTTCGGGGGGAACAAGATTCTTCTCAAAGTCCCCCTTGCTTTCGGGGGATGCGAGGGGGATCTCCGAAAAATAAACACTTTTAACTGAACAGCCCACCCCTAAAACGGTGATTGCAAAGGTCGGCATCTACGAAGCAACCTGTTTCTAGAGCCACAGAAAATCCCTTGGATCGGATTTAAAGTCACAACCGACAACTCAAAACTCAAAAAATCGAATGTCTCCCTTGAATATGAACGATAAGAATTCCGAAAGAAGCATCATACTAATTGTAGATGACAACCAAACCAATCTCGACGTACTTTTCGAGCTGTTAAGGAATTACGGGTTTAAAGTTTTAGTGGCGCTAGATGGCGAAAGTGCGATCGAGCAAATTGAGTATATTCATCCAGATTTGATTCTTTTGGACATAATGATGCCAGGAATTGACGGTTTTGAAACTTGCCTGCGTTTGAAAGCAAACTCGTCAACGCGAGACATTCCCATCATCTTCATGAGCGCCCTTTCCGACACGCTCGATAAAGTAAGAGGCTTTCAGACAGGAGCAGTTGACTACATCACTAAGCCTTTCCAGCACGAAGAAGTGTTGAGCCGCATTCAAACTCACCTGACAATCCGCACCTTGCAAAAAAAACTCGAAGAAAAAAACCAGGAACTTGCCCACCTCAACCACAACCTGGAAAGACTTGTCGATCAAAAAACCAAGCAATTGATCGACCAGGAAAAAACAGCGATCATCGGGCGTTTGACCCAGGGAATGGTTCACAACCTCAAAAGTCCGCTGCAAGTGATCCAGACTAGCGTCGATTTAATTGAAACAAAAGCCACAAAAATTCAAGAAGAATCTCTTTTAAATTATACCAAGTATATTGTTCAAGCCGTCACAAAAATCAATCAGATCATGGATACTCTGATGATGAAAAGCAGAAAAGAGCAAAAGCAAGATTTGCAGCCCGTGAATATCAACGATTTAGTGCAGCGAGAAATTCAGCTATTGGAAGGAAATCTCTATTTCAAGAATAAAATTAGAAAAAAATATTTGTATGACGAACAAATCGAGAACATTCCCTTAATTTATTCCTATATTTCTCAAGTATTTTATAATCTAATTAATAATGCAATGGATGCTATGTGGAAAAAGAAAACCCGGGAACTAACTATCGTGACTCGGCAAGACGACTCGAACATCTACATGGATATTGCAGATACCGGATGTGGCATAGAACCTGAAGATTTATCACAACTTTTTGACCCTTTTTATACCTCAAAGCCACCGAAAGGCGAGGAAAAAACCGAAGGTGAACCGACAGGAACAGGCCTGGGACTTTATACTTGTATTGAACTTTTAAAACCTTTTAATGGGGAGATTGCTATTAGCAGCAATATCGGTCAAGGCAGCGTGTTTACAGTTGTGATCCCTAAACAGCAGAAAAGTTGATCGATACAACTCAGTTAAATATTGTCCGATTAAACAACCATAATTAAGTTCATAATTAGGTTCGTAGTGAGGACTTTAGTCCTTCTTTATCTCAAAGCAAGGACTAAAGTCCTCACTACAAACTGGCGTTAATTGTCAGTAATTCAACGGATACAATCTTCTGTTCCGTAAATTCACGGTAATTTCCCTAGGTTCGTAGTGAGAACTTTAGTCCTTCTTTGTCCGCACTATTTTGCCTTGCCCCTTGCTATTTCTCTGCCAAATGTTGTAAATTTAAAACAGAGTTGATTTGCAAGATAGGTAAGAGAATAATGATTTTTGCCCACGAGGTTTGGGGCGAGGCAGGCAACTTACCGCCAACAACTCAATTCTACAAATAAATCTGGAGGGTGTGCAAGCACCCAGCGCACCCCTTCGCCTCCGGTTCAAGTTCGCCCAAAATGAGCTAGATAGCTGTATCGGCTGCTGATTTTTTTTATAATAAAAAACAACCAAATGACCTTTGTTTTTGAGTCAACTTTAACGCCCGGCTGCTTGAAAGTTCTGTTAATAGAAGACTGTGCAGAAGATGCAGAACTCATTCAAGAACTGCTGTCGGAGCACCAACTGGGACAATCAATTGAGACGACTAATGTAGTTTGCCTCGGGGAAGCTAGAGAAATTTTAAGCTGTGAGGTTTTTGATGTAATTTTATTAGATCTTTCACTTCCTGACAGCAGAAAATTTAATACTTTTTTGCGGCTGCAAGAAGATTGCGGGCTCAATATTGCGATCGTCATTCTGATAGCAGCCGATGACGAAGAACTAGCCGTTCAGTTAATTGCCGCTGGTGCCCAAGATTATCTGGTGAAAAGACAAGTAGACAGCCGGCTGCTGGTGCAGACGCTCAGGTGCGCGATCGCCCGCCAGAAACGGCAAGCAGAATGGCAAAAAAGTCAAGAAAAATATCAACAGGTTGTCGATCGCATCAAAGAAGTAGTTTTTGAAACAAATGCTGCTGGGAATTGGACTTTTCTCAATCCGGCGTGGACGGAAATTACCGGATTTACCGTTGATGAAAGCTTAGGAACTTCCTGTTTAAGTTACATTCATGCTGACGACCAACACCAATATTTAAATTCGTTTAGATGCCCCAGCAAAAATCAAGAAGCATCCTGGTGCTATCAAATTCGATATCTTACCAAAAATGGCGAAATTAGGTGGGTAGAAGTGCAGGAATTTTTGAGATTTGGTGCTGGGGGAGTGCAAGAGACGACAGGAACTATCAACAATATTACAGAGAAAGTTTTGGCACTCTCAGAACTGGAAGCTAGTAAAAAGTTTTTGAACTGTACGATCAATGCAATTGCCGACCCAATTTTTCTCAAGAACGAGCAGCGCCGCTGGATATTGTTAAATGATGCTTTTTGCAAGCTGCTCGGGAAGCAGCGTGAGGAACTGCTCGGTATGTCGGATTATGAGTTTTTCCCCAAAGAAGAAGCTGACTTTTTTTGGGAGAAAGACGAACAAGTGTTTAGGACGGGGGAAGAAAACGAGACTGAGGAATTTTTTACGGATGCGGGCGGTGAAAAGCACGTTCTGTTTACTAAAAAAACTGTATTTCAAAATACGGACGGCAGTAAAATTTTGGTGGGAATAATTCGAGATATTACTCAGGATCAGCGGAAACAATTAGCGCTGCAAGAAAGCGAATCTAGATTGCAGCAACTTGCTGCCAATTTGCCGGGAATAATTTATCAATTTCGGCTCTCAATCGAGGGCAAAATATCTTTTCCTTACATTTCTTCTGGCTGCCGCGATTTATATGAATTGGAACCCGAAAATATTCAGCAGAATCCCGAACTTATGTTCAATTGTGTTCATCCAGACGACCTCCAAAAATTGGAAGAATCTATTGCTGTTTCGGCGGTAACTATGCAGCCCTGGCAGCAGGAATGGCGCGCGGTGATGCCGTCGGGAAAAATTAAGTGGATGCAAGGGGTTTCGAGACCGGAACGAGTTAATTGTCCCAGAGAAATAGGGCAGGAAGGGGATCTAGTTTGGGAAGGCATGATACTGGATATTACTGATTTAAAACAGACTGAAGCAGCTTTGCGGGAGAGCGAAACCAGATTTCGATCGCTAATTGAGAATATTCCCGGTGCTATCTGCCGCAGCTTGTACGATGCTGATTGGACGATGGTGTTTGTTAGCGATGAAATTGAGGCAATTAGCGGCTATGCTGCTGCGGATTTTCTGCACAACAATCGCTTGAGTTTTGCGAGCACTATCCATGAAGCTGACAAGGAAAAGCTCGATCGCACAATCAGAGCAGCGGTAGACTCCAAACAGCCGTATCATGTAGAATACCGGATTGTGCGGGCTGACGGCGTGGTGCGGTGGGTGTCGGAAAGAGGCCGGGCGACTTACAATCGAGAAGGGTTGGTTTTGTGGCTAGATGGAGCGATTTTTGATATTACCGATCGCAAAAATGCCGAAATGACTCTGTGCTTGGTAACTCAAGCTGTAGACAGCGCTAGCGATGCGATCGCGATCGCAGATTTAGACGGCTATTCAATTTATCACAATCAAGCATTTATTCAGCGCTACGGCTATACAGTTGAGGAACTAAATAATGTCGGTGGCCCGGGAGTCATGTACGCCAAATCTCAAGAGTTGAGAAAGTTATTTAAGGTACTTAGGAAAGGTTTATCCTGGAGCAGTGAAATTGAACTCAAGGCTAAAAATGGCGAAATAAAAGAAGTTTTATTGCGAGCTGACTGCATTCAAGATAGCGCCAGTCAACCCATAGGAATGATGGCAATTATCGCTGATTTCACAGAACTCAAGCGCGCCGAATCCGCATTAAAATTCAGTCAAGAGCGATTGCAGTTGGCAGTTTCAGGTAGCTCCTTGGGACTGTGGGATTGGAATATAGCTACTGGCGAAACTTATTTTGACGCGCAGTGGAAATCAATGATCGGTTACGCAGAACATGAAATTGAAAATAACTTTCAAGGCTGGGAAAACTTACTGCATCCCGAAGACAAAAGCAAGGCAAGAGAATCTTTAAATTTATATTTTGAAGGTGACATTGAGATTTATGAATTTGAATTTCGGATGCTCAATAAAACCGGGAATTGGCAGTGGATTCTGGGAATGGGCAAGGTAGTCGAGTACGACGAATGGGGTGCGCCGTTGCGGATGACAGGCACCCACAAAGATATCAGCGCCCGCGTGGCAGCAGAAGCCGAAAAAACGCAGTTGATTGGATCTTTGCAACAACTTACCGACGATTTGCAATACGCGCAGAAAATTGCCCGTATGGGGAATTGGGAATTTGATATTGAGGCCGGAATTGTTAATTGGTCGGCCCAAGTGTTTAAACTTTACGGTCGAGAAGTGAATCGACCGCCGAAAATGGCAGAAATTTTAGAGCAAGTTCATTCCGATGACCGAGCAATGGTTACAAAAGCTTTACAAAAAGCAGTGACTGAAGGGATAGCTTTCGACATCGACCACCGCATCTATTTTCCCTCAGGAGAAATCCGGCACGTTAATTGTAAAGCACAAGCTGTTAAAAATCAGTTGGGTCAGGTGGTGCGGCTGTTTGGCACGGAAATCGATATCACCGATCGCAAACAAGCAGAAATTGCTTTGCAAGAAAGCGAACAGCGATTTCGGGCTGTATTTGAACAAGCGGCGATCGGGATTGTTAAAGTGTTGCCAGACGGTCATATTTTGAAGGCAAATCCAGGCTTTTGCAATATTGTCGCCTACTCAGAAGCAGAACTTAAAGTGCAAAATGTTTGGGATATTTCACACCCGGAAGATGTAGCAGCAGATGTCGAGTCTGGCGATCGAATGTTAGCTGGAGAAATCTTAAATTATTCAATTGAGAAACGCTTTGTTCGCAAAGATGGTTCGTTTGTTTGGGCTAATGTGACTGTATCTTTAGTGCGGGATGAATTTGGGGAGCCGAGCTACTTAATTGGTGTGATTGAAGATATTAGCGATCGCAAACTTGCCGAGGCGATCTTGCGCCAGCAATTAAAGCGAGAACGCTTGGTGGTCGGGATGCTCGAACGCATTCGTTCTACTCTCAATCTCGAAGAAATTTTGACAAAAGCTGTTGCTGAAGTACGGCATTTCTTGCAAACCGACCGGACAATTATTTATCGTTTTAATCTTGATTGGAGCGGTTTTGTAGCTGTTGAGTCGGTGGGGGAAAATTGGATGTCGATTCAGGGAATGAGTATTGACGATACCTGTTTTCAAGATAGCTATGGTTCTGCTTACCAACACGGCCGTACTGTAGCTATTGATGATATTTACAAAGCAGACCTTTCCGAGTGCTACATTAATTTATTAAGTCAATTTCAGGTGCGAGCGAATTTGGTGGTGCCGATTTTGCAAGGCGAGAAGTTGTGGGGGCTGTTGATTGCTCACGAGTGCGCGGGGCGCCGCCGCTGGCTGGAAATTGAGGTGGAGTGTCTCAAACAAATTAGTGTGCAATTGGCGATCGCGATCCAGCAATCGACGCTGTTCGAGCAAGCACAAGTTGAAATTGCCGATCGCAAACAAGCCGAGTCAGCGTTGCAGCAATCGGAAGCGCGAGAACGTTCAAAAGCCCTAGAGTTGGAAGCAGCGATTAACAAACTCAGAACTACTCAAGCTCAGCTTGTTCAAAATGAAAAAATGGTGAGTTTGGGTCAGTTAGTTGCTGGTGTTGCTCACGAAATTAACAATCCCGTCAGCTTTATTCACGGGAATCTCAGCCCTGCTCGCACTTATACTTTAGATTTGTTGAAATTGATTAAAGTTTACCAGCATTACTGTCCTGATGCTCCGCCTGAAGTTTTGGATAAAATTGATGAAATTGACTTGGATTATATTGCTGAGGATCTTCCGAAATTGTTTAGTTCGATGCAGGTGGGAACCGAGCGAATTGTCGAGATTGTTAAATCCTTGCGCAACTTTTCCCGGTTGGACGAGTCCGCTGGCAAGTCGGTGAACATTCATGAGGGAATTGACAGCACTTTGATGATTTTGCAAAATCGGTTGAAATCTCACAGCAGCCGTCCGGCGATTCAGGTAGTTAAAGATTACCAGCTATTGTCGCAGGTTGAATGTTTTCCGGGCGAGTTAAATCAGGTATTTATGAATATTTTGATTAATGCGCTCGATGCTTTGGAAGAACGGGACAAGGGGCGGACGAGCGAGGAGTGCGATCGGCATCCCAGTACGATCGCGATTCGCACTTATCCGGCTGCTGCGGGCTTCGTAGCGGTATCTATTACCGACAATGCCGGGGGGATACCGGAGTCGGTGCGATCGAGGCTGTTTGACCCGTTTTTCACGACTAAGCCTGTGGGCAAGGGGACTGGCTTGGGATTGTCGATTTCTCACTCGATTGTAGTCGATCGCCACGGCGGCCGATTGAGCTGTGTTTCGACACCAGGAGAGGGAGCAGAATTTTTGATTGAGATTCCAGTGCGATCGAATTTCAGTTGACCGCTCGACAGTTGACCGCTCGACAGCACTTGACAAAAGAAGCAAGAGGATTGGATTTATTCAGTTAATAGTTGACAGCACCAGATAAAACTCAGGAATTTTCATCAATATTCATCAGCGCCTCATGTACTCAACGCGCCTTCTATATTGAGCCACGAACAAGTCTTGTGGCGCTTGCACAAATCAATCTCACCTTGATATATTGGTTTTGAAAAGCTAAGTTTTTGGAATATTTAATTGCGGCGCATTATAACACAATACTGTTCACTTAATCGGATAATTGCTCAGCTCGTACCTGATTTAATCGAGAAGTGTCATAGTCACGGAGATTGCCGCGCTCTTGTGCTCGCAATGACAAAAAGCACTAAGTCAAC
>JAYUGZ010000229.1:0-2053 GCA_043767465.1 Cyanobacteriota bacterium | reverse complement strand
ATCTCTGCCCCCTGGTGCCCAAGGATATTTTTTAGCTCGGCTATTACTTCGTTGTTAGCTTTTGTAATTGATGATGTAGCAGATCCGATTAATCGATCAACATCGAAGACTGGAGTTTAGACTAACCAGAAAGAGAACGGTAGCAAAAGATAGACCTTTGCTACCGAAGGGAAGAAAATAAGGGTGAAAGAAATCCTATTAACTTCCCCAACATGAACTGTGAAGCATTACAGACATTTCGTCAAGAAGTACATAAATTATTAACGAAAGCCAAAGATGCCACCTTTGAGCTAATGGATGCCGTGATGACGACCAGACAGGCTACATCACTAGCGGAATTTTCACTCAGCCCGATGTTTCGGCGGCAGTACCCAAGTACATATGAAGCAATCGAAGATTGTAGACCACAACGAAATCAACTGATGCGGTTATGTATTAACCAAATCCCCAGGCAAAAATATGTCGTGTTCGGAATTGACCATACACCCTGGCCAAGACCAGATGCGAAAACATTAAAAGACCGAACCTACGAACATCAAGGAAAAACCCAGAACGGAGTAGCGATAGGCCAAGGGTATAGCACAATTGCCTGGTTGCCAGATGAACAGATTAGTTGGGCATTACCACTGAGGCATGAAAGAATCACAAGCTGGGAATCACCAATGACCAAAGCAGCTTGGCAACTGAAACAAGTACTCAAACATTGCTCACAAAAGGCGTTAGTCTTACTCGATCGCGAATATGGTAATGCTACATGGGTGAGGGCTACCGCAAAGCTTGAAGCTGATTGTGTGATGAGAATTCGGTCAAATACCAGTCTCTGGAGCCTACCACCAGTTTATGGTGGTTGTGGTCGCCCCCGCAAGCATGGTGAAAAGTTTCAACTGACAAACCTCGAAAATTGGACTCCACCTAATTCCTCACTAGAATTAGACACCTCTAAATATGGTCGAGTTAGAGTCAGAATGTGGAAAGATTTACATTTTTCCAAAGCTGCTGATTGTGCAGTCAATCTCATCTTAGTCGAGCGATTGGAGCCGACAGGTTCTGGTCGAATCATGCCGCCTTTGTGGTTGGTATGGACTGGAGAGCGAACTATGCCGCTGGAAGAGATCTGGGATCGATACTTACGACGTTTTGGCATCGAGCATTGGTATCGTTTTGCCAAGCAGCGATTGCATTGGACTATGCCTAGTTTAAAAACGCCTGAACAATCCGAAAGATGGAGCGATCTGATGCCTTTGATGACTTGGCAACTATGGTTAGCCAAAGATTTAGTGACACAATACCGCTTACCTTGGCAATCTGTTACTCTTAATTTATCCCCTGGACGTGTTGCTCAGTCTATGTTTTCACTTTTGGTAGAGATTGGCACTCCAGCTTCTGCTCCAAAACAGCGTGGAAAGTCCTCTGGTCGAATTATTGGGTTTAAATGTACTCCTCCAATTCGTTATCCTGTCAGTAAAAAAACTTATTCTAAACCGAAAAAGCAACAGCAAACAGCCTAATTAATCAATCTTTTTTGCTCACAGTTCTTTTCAGACATCTTTGATGCTGTCTGAGATTTTTTACTGCCCTATTTCGATTAGTCTAAACTCCAGTATATCGGCTACTGCGAGAACAGTCTCGACCCAAATCGCTCCGTCGTGCTGACAGAGGACAGCCACGTAAGCTGTTGCAAAGCGAGATGGAAAGTTACTGCGAGATCGTCGCTGCCTTCAAAATTCGGACCAGCAATAAAAAGGGACGACACATCTCCACCACCAGAGCCATCGAATTACTAGAAAAGTATGGAGTGGAGACCCCTGATGGTCTCGTCCAACCCGAACCAGGACTACTAACCAAAACAACCGTCAACCGTTATCTCCAAAAATGGGGTTACGACCAGGAACGGATGACCAGACAACCGCCAGCCGTCAGGTTTCAAGCTGATGATAGTAATGACTGCTGGCACTTCGATCTCAGCCCCTCAGACTTAAAACACATCGCTCAACCAGCCTGGGTCGAGCCTGGTCGAGGGAATCCACTATTGATGCTCTACAGTGTCGTTGAT
>JAYUGZ010000228.1:0-5176 GCA_043767465.1 Cyanobacteriota bacterium | reverse complement strand
TTGGTGGATTACGAAGAGAGACTCTACGCTGGCGGTAAAATTCCCGGTGGATTTTTGCGCCGGGAAGGGCGTCCCCCAGAAAAAGTGACTTTGACTGGGCGTTTGATCGATCGCCCGTTGCGCCCGCTATTTCCTAGCTGGTTGCGAGACGACATCCAAGTTGTAGCAACAACGCTGTCGATGGACGAACAAGTGCCGCCAGACGTTTTGGCGGTAACAGGCGCTTCCGTAGCGATTCTACTAGCGAAAATGCCGTTTTATGGGCCGATGGCCGCAGTCCGAGTTGGTTTGGTAGGGGACGATTTCATCATCAACCCCACCTACAGCGAAATCAAAGAAGGCGAGTTGGATCTCGTGGTAGCCGGTTCTCCAGACGGAGTAATCATGGTGGAAGCTTCCGCCAACCAATTGCCCGAACAGGATATCATCGAGGCGATCGACTTTGGCTACGAAGCAACCTGTGACTTGATTCAAGCCCAGCGCGAAATCATGGCAGAATTGGGCATCGATTTCGTGGTAGAGGAACGCCCACCGCAAGATTTCGCCCTCGAAAACTTCATTCGCGATCGCGCCCAAGAGCCCATCCGCATCATTTTGTCAAGATTTGAAAAAGACAAAACAATACGGAATGCAGCTTTGGACGAAGTTAAGGCAAATGCAGTCGAATCTGCGATCGCCGAACTTGCCGAAGACGATCCCGTAAAAGTAGCCGCCAGCGCCAACAGCAAGACAATTGGCAACGTTTTCAAAGACGTTACCAAAAAAATGATGCGCAAGCAAATCATCGAAGATGGCGTCCGCGTAGACGGCCGCAAGCTAGACGAGGTGCGACCCGTTTCTTGTCGCGTAGGCGTCTTGCCGTCGCGAGTACACGGCTGTGCGTTGTTCAATCGCGGGTTAACCCAAGTCTTGTCCGCTGCTACCCTGGGAACCCCGGGCGATGCGCAAGATTTAGGAGACGACTTGCACCCGCAGCAAGACAAACGCTACCTGCATCACTACAATTTCCCGCCATTTTCCGTGGGAGAAACCAAGCCGATGCGATCGCCCGGACGCCGAGAAATCGGTCACGGAGCCCTAGCAGAACGCGCTTTACTGCCCGTTTTGCCATCCAAAGAAGATTTCCCCTACGTGATTCGCGTAGTTTCCGAAATCCTCTCTTCCGACGGTTCAACCTCAATGGGTTCAGTTTGCGCCTCAACCCTAGCATTAATGGATGCAGGCGTTCCCATTTCCCAACCCGTCAGCGGCGCGGCAATGGGCTTAATTAAAGAAGGCGATGAAGTCCGAATTTTGACTGACATTCAGGCAATTGAAGACTTCTTAGGCGACATGGACTTCAAAGTAGCCGGTACCGACACCGGAATTACTGCTTTGCAAATGGACATGAAAATCAAAGGTTTGCCCTTAGATGTAATTGCCACAGCCATCCGCCAAGCCAAACCGGCGAGACTGCACATTTTAGAAAGAATGCTAGCAACCATCGACACTCCCCGCAAGGAAATGTCGCCGTTTGCACCGCGTTTGCTAACGCTGAAAATCGATCCAGAATTTATCGGTTTGGTAATTGGGCCTGGTGGCAAAACGATCAAAGCCATCACCGAAGAAACTGGTGTCAAGATTGACATCGAAGACGACGGAACCGTAACAATTGCTGGTAACGACAGCGAAAAAGCTCAGCGGGCTTACAATATTGTCCAAGGCATGACGCGCAAGTTGAATGCTGGAGATGTGTATGTCGGCCGCGTAACTCGAATTATTCCGATCGGCGCTTTCGTCGAAATTCTGCCAGGAAAAGAAGGAATGATTCACATTTCCCAGTTAGCGGATTACCGCGTTGGAAAAGTGGAAGACGAGTTAGCTGTGAATGATGAAGTGATTGTCAAAGTGCGAGAAATTGACAACAAAGGTCGGATCAATTTGACCCGATTGAACATTCATCCCGACGAAGCGGTGGCCGCCCGCGAAGCGTTGAATAAATAGTTGACAGTTGGTAATTGGTAATTGCTTGTAGAGTAATTGCTAATTGCTAATTGGTAACTGGTAATTAGTAATTGCTAATTGCTAATTGAGATTAAATCTGATTGTTTCGGATTGATTTGGGAGTAGGGTGCGCGACAGCGACAGATCGACAAAAGTGCGATCCTCTTCGAGGGCTGCGCTAACGGCTGTTAGAGTTAATAAATTCGCGCACTTTCCCACATTCAGGACACGGCAGTGCTGTTTCCCTACAATTAATCTGGTGATGGTTACATCTCTGATCGAGTGCTCGCGATCATTTTGGGGTAGGGAAACGGCATTGCCGTCTCCTGCCGGAATTAATATTAAATCAAATAACAGCTATACAGTCAATTTCAACTAACACATCTTTCGGCAAACGCGAAACCTCCACACAAGCGCGCGCCGGTGCAGTTTCCGCATCAAAATATTTGGCATAAACCGCATTCACAGCGGCGAAATCATTCATATCTTTGAGAAAAACCGTAGTTTTTACGACATCCAACCAAGTAGCGCCGGCTTCTGTGAGAATGGCTTCGAGATTTGCCATAACTTGTTCGGTTTGTTTTGCCACGTCGTCGGTGTAGACAATATCGTTGAGTCGAATGTCGATCGCAATTTGACCTGCTACAAACAGCATAGTGCCCGTCGCGGCGATCGCTTGATTGTAAGGGCCCACGGGTGCCGGTGCTTTGTCAGTACGAATAATTTTGCGCGTCATAGATGTCACTTTTTGAGATTCTTGTTGAGAGGTTTGTTTGCTGGAGATTTCTTGATTGGAGGTTTCAGGCTGGTAGAGTTCTCCATCGGGCATTATCGCATCAGTCAAGTCGGCATTTTTGATATTCCAAGCATAAATGTTTGCATCTGTCAAATCTGCTTTTTTAAGGTTGGCTCCCTCCAAATTGGCTGTCATCAAATTTGCTTTTTCAAGAACAGCTCTTTCGAGATTTGTCCCTGCCAGACAGGCTTTTTTTAAGTTTGTCCCTGTGAAGTCGGCGGCCGTAAGATCAGCCTCAGCTAGATTAACGCCTGATAAGTTAAATGCAGACAGATTAACGCCTCGGAGTTTGGCTCTATGAAAGTTGGCATCTTGGAGGCTAGAACCTTCTAACTTTACTTGACTCAATTCTGCTCCTGTCAAGTTTGCCTTAGTCAAATTTGAATGGCTCATATTTGCTCTACTTAAGTCTGCTTCCTTCAAGGAGGCTTTAGCTAACGATACAGAGCTTAATAGGGCATCACTCAGATTTGCATTGTCCAGCTTAGTATTACTCAAATTGGCTTTACTGAGGTCTACCTTACTCAAGTCAGCACCGCCGAGGTCTGCCCTACTTAAGTTTGCTCCATAGAGGTTTGCCTCAGTAAAGATTGCCTCACTCAACTCAGATCCAGACAAATTTGCATTCAGTAGGTTTATTCCACTCAAGTCTGCACCTTTGAGGTCTATCCCGCTTAACTGTGCGTTCTTAAAGTCGCGTTGTCCTGCTGCGTATTTTTCTAAAAGTTCTTCAGCGTCCATTCATAACCTCGATCGCCCTCACGTCCCAAAAATCACTATACCATCCGCGTGAATCAGGAATGCACCTGCCATTTTGCGCGCGGATGATTATCGGATTTCACACCACAGGAGTACCCGTCAAAGAATATCAGCCCGCAATAAACTTCATTGCAACACCATTCATGCAGTAGCGTTTCCCAGTAGGTGCAGGGCCATCATCAAATACGTGACCCAAATGCCCGCCACAGCGACGGCAATGCACCTCAATTCTAGTCCCAAACAGCGAATTATCGATCGATGTGGCGATCGCCCCTTTGATCGGATCGTAAAAACTTGGCCAACCAGTACCGCTATCAAATTTAGTTTGCGACGCAAAAACTGGCAAATTACACCCAGCACACGCATAAATCCCCTTCCCGTATTGCTTGTCGAGAATGCTAGTATGAGAGCGTTCAGTAGCGTGTTTTCGCAACACATTAAACTGTGCCGGAGTCAAAAGTTTTCGCCACTCTTCCTCAGTTTTAGTAACTTCAAAAACACCCTTAGAAGCAGCCATAACATCTGAATTTCCAGGTAAACAGGACGACAACCATGCCATGCTTACTGTCGCTAGACCAGCTTTCAAAAATAATCGTTTTTTCATGATCCATCATCCACTTGCTAATTACTTAATCTCAACCACCAGCAGTCACGTTCAAAACTTTTTGCTTGATTTGTACCTTTTTCAATCTCCTGTTCTTGGACATGATTAGTGAATATAGCGATCCTAAATCATTTGGATAATTCTTGTAGGGGCTCTTGGCCCCGTGGTTGCCCAATCCCTCGGAGGAGCGATCCTAAATCATTTGCATAATTCTTGTAGGGGCTCTTGGCCCCGTGGTTGCCCAATCCCTCGGAGGGCGGGCACGGGGGCACCGCCCCTACATATCTGCCGCCCAAAAGTCCTCACAGGACTTTAGCCCTCACAGAACCCATACCTTCAAACATCACCTAACCTAGACAACAGCCGGAGCACCAACAACCTCACCCTTCAACATCCGAGCAGCAGCATCCATCAATTGCTCCTCCAAATAAGGCTTAGTGAAATAGCCCTTCGCGCCCAAACCATAGGCCATTTGGCGGTGTCTGTCAGCACCCCGAGAAGTTAGCATCGCGATCGGCAATTCACACAAAACCGCATCCTTCTGCATCCGAGAAAGCAATTCCAAACCATCCATTCTCGGCATCTCAATATCGCAAAACACGATATCGCAAGGCAAACCGGATTTCATCTTTTCCCAAGCTTCCTTACCGTCGCGAGCTTCCTCAACCCGGTAGCCAGCTTTCTCAAAAGTAATCGACAAGAGCGATCGCACCGTAATCGAATCATCCACAATTAGTACAGTAGGCTCAGTCTTCTCAACTTCCGCCTCAGCAGCAGCCCGATCGCCACTTTCATCCCAAAGCGTACCGCCAGCTTCCTTGCGCAGCCTGCCAGTAGCCAAATCGATCAATTCCAGAACATCCGCAATCGCCACAATTTTACCGTCCCCGAGTACCGTAGCACCCGCAATCCCGATCGGCTTCGGCACCGGCCCCTCCAACTGCTTGATCACGATTTCCTGTTCCGTCGAAACCTGATCCACCTGCACCGCCAAGAAATTGCCAGCAGAGCGCAGCACGATCACCGAAATCATG
>JAYUGZ010000227.1:0-5178 GCA_043767465.1 Cyanobacteriota bacterium | reverse complement strand
TTAGGACAATGGGGAATCTCTATTGTCATATCACACTATGGTAAACACTTCTCTCTAATAGTAACTTACTCGATCCTTTCCTTCAGGGCACTACCGTTTTTTGCAGAGAGTGCTGGTGTACCCAATCCGATCGCAACTGTTTACATTGCTGACTATCCTGCCGCCATGCAGCAATTGAAAGCTAATTTGCCCGATGATTTCCAGTTGCCTTCGACAGTGCTTTCGCAATTTAAACAAGTCAAGTCTTTGGTTGCGGGAATTGGGGCAGATAGTTCGGGATTGAGGGTAAAAACCATCGCTCAGCTATACCCTAAATTACCGCAGCAAAATTCGCAGGCCCCGTCGAAACTGTTGTCGAGATTTCCCGGCGAAACCCTTGCTTTAGTCGGCGGTAAGGGACTGGATAAAATTTGGTCGCAGGCCACAGCAGAGGCGAAAGACAGCCCGGAAGTTGACAGGGGTATTCAGCAAGTGAGGAGTAGTTTTAAGCGGTTGGATTTGGATGCCGATCGTGAGGTTTTTGGCTGGATGAATGGCGAATTTGCGATCGCGGCGATCGATTCGGATCAAGGTATTTTGTCTCAGTTGGGGATGGGGGCGGCGATGATTTTTGAAACGAGCGATCGCCCCGCGGCGGAAGCCACCCTGAAAAAACTCGATGCGATCGCTAAAAGCAATCCCACAGTCAGCGTCGCCCCCAGACAAGTCCAAGGAAAAGAGGTTATAGAGTGGCAAATACCGCAGCAAGGCACTTTATTCGGGCACGGTTGGCTGAATGAAAATTCTGTGTTTATCGCTTTCGGCGGCCCTTTAGTCGATGTGATTACTTCCACGCCACCGCAACCGTTAAGCAGCAGTCCGAGTTTTCAGGCGATCGCCACTGCTTTACCGCAGGCCAACCAAGGTTACTTTTACATAGATATGGAAAAAACCATGTCATGGGCGAACCGTTATTTGCTAGCAGTACAGCCCAATTTACTTTCCCCGCCCGTCGCTGAATTGCTCAATTCTCTGCGAGGAGTCAGCGTAGCCACAACTTCCACAGAACCAACAACTGCTCAGCTTGAAATGCTGTTTGCCTTCAAATCTAACAATTAGCAAATTGGTAATTGGCGATCGGTAATCGGCGATCGGTAATCGGCGATCGGTAATCGGGAATTTTTCTATCCGTTAAATCCGTGGAGCGAATCTGTTGCCGAACTTCTTCCTACTGACAACTGACAACTGACAACTGACAACTGACAACTGACAACTGACAACTGACAACTGACAACTGACAACTGACAAAAAAAAGATGCTGCCTCTCAATCGAGGGCAGCTACTTCAGTAAAGCATTTTAATGTCTCTCAAAAACTTCTGGGTTAACCTTCAGATGTTCCCGACTTATTCGGCAATTGCAAGTCGTCAGGATCTACATAATGACAAACTGCTTTGTCCATGCAAATCAATGCCCAGCCGGATTTATCAATGCTCATCAACTTGTAAGAAGCAGGCTGAATAAAGAAACCTTTGTGGTTGCGGGTTGCTGGTTTGATGTTAACGTGGCTGTCGTTGCTCATGTCGTTACAACTCCTAGTATTTATGGTAGTCAAGTCTGAAAACCGCTGTGCCGGTTTGTCGATCGTCTAAGTTTTCAAATACTAGCACTGACTTGCTGAGTTTTCCATAAAGTTATTTATTGATTTATTACGAGATCGTAATAAACCGCAAAGCCGATTTCGTCGATCCCCGCCCCAAAATCGGCTTGTTTTCGCGGTTACGACTCCATAAGCCACTGTTGAACGCGAGCGAGACTCTTCCAGTCCGGTTTTCTGCTTAATCCTTCTTCAAAATTTTTTTTAACTTCGTCGAACAACTCATCGGAAGCCATCAGAAGTTGCTGAGCGACTTCAACGTGGGGGCGCACTCCTTTTTCTTTGAGGTCGAGGATCGCTACTGCTAGGTTGATGCGAGCTTGGGGGTCGTGAGGGTTCAATTTAACGGCGGTTTTCGCTGCCTTTTGAGCCGATGTGGGTTTATTTTCCAGCAGGTAAAGCCATGAGAGGCTAGCCCAGGCATTGCCATTTTTGGGGGATTTCTCGCACAATTCTTTGAACACGGGGATCAGATTAGCAGGGGCTTCGCCAGCTTGGTAGCGATCGAAACCTTCTTTAAACAATTCTTCTGGCGTCATTCGATTTGAGATTTGGGATTTGAGATCTGGAATGTTGGATGGAACAGGGCATAGCGCAATTAATAACTTTCTGCCCCACGCCCTATTTTAACTTTCTGTAGAAAAAGAACTGCCGCAGCCACAAGTTTGAGTAGCGTTGGGGTTGGTGAACTTAAAGCCGCCGCCGATCATGGAATCGCTGAAGTCGAGCACCAAACCGTAGAGATAAAGAATGCTCTTGCGATCGCAAACTACCTGAAAACCCTCGTAGTCGAACACCTCATCGTCGGCTTTCACCGTGCTGGGGTCTGCGAAATCCATCACGTAAGACATACCAGAGCAGCCGCCCTGCCGCACCCCTACCCGCAAGCAGAGGTCTTTACCTTGTTTTTCTCGAAGAGCTAAAACTTGACAGACAGCAGAGTCCGTCATTTGAATGCCCCGCTTTTGGGAAATCGCTTGAGTCATAATTTTCCGAACTCCTGAGACTGTGCAACGCGCTTGAGCTTAATCTTATCTATCCATTGTACAGGGAAGAAGGCGGACGAAGGAAGAAGGAAGAAGGAAGAAAGAAGAAGGAAGAGTTTTGAGGGAAGAAGGAAGAAGCAATCAGCAATAAAATCAAGGGTTTGGGCAATTAAGAACGTCCTAACCGTCAGGGCGGTTGCGATAGATGGTAAAGGCTGAATCTTGAGCTTTTAATTTTTAATTCCCCCAGCGCCTTCCAAGCTCGATGTCCTCTCCCCCTATAGGGTTTATGATTGAGAAGCAGCGGTTGACCCTTTGTGGCACCGCAACAATGCTTCACCCAACGGGCTTACTCTATGGCAGCGCTGAATCGCTCTACTCTTCGTCGGCTACAAAACTTACCTCAAATTCCCAGCGTGTGGGAGGGCGACCGCCGACCGTTATCTAATGCTGACTCGCACATGATGCTAGAGGACGACGATCCCGAAGCCGGTGGCGAGTGCATTCTCTGGGTGGACGGCTCTGAAGGCATCGTGAGGGCTATGGACGTGGTGGGCCCAGATGCCGGCCCAGAGGCGATCGTCCGGGCTCTGCTGCGGGCAATGGAACATCCCCAAAGTCCGGCTCCCGCAGTCCGTCCCCAAAAAATAGTAGTCAAAAACCGAGAAATTCAATTTTACCTGCGCGGCGTACTTCAAGATTTAAGTATTTCCATTGACTACGTGCCGGAATTGCCGTTAATTGACGAAATATTTCGGGGCATGGAAGAGGTGGCTGTCAATCGGCCTCCCGAGTTGCCGCCTCAGTACGCTGAAGTGCTAATGGAAAAAGCAGCTCAAATTTGGCACGACGCTCCCTGGCGGACTTTGAGCGAACACCAAATTATATCTATTGAAATCAATCAGTGGGATGTCGCCAGCCTCTACGTGTCCGTATTGGGCCAAGGCAGAATGGATTACGGAGTTTTGCTCTACCGCTCTCTAGAATCCTTGAAACGGTTTCGAGAGCGAGTGGTCAACGATGACTCTTTTGAAGATTTAGAACAGGCTTTTTTAGGGCAAGACTGTTTGTTTCTCACCTTTGAAAGTGTGGCAGATATTGATGAAGACGACGAAGAAGATGAAATTGATTTAGCCGATTTGCCTCCATCGGAAATTGAACCGAATTTTGGCAACCTGCATCCTTTAGAAGGATTGCGATCGATTCTTTACGAAGAAGAAGCCCTGACGATGTTAGTTGCTCTCGAAGCATTTCACCGCTTTTTCCGCAACAGTCGCCGGAAATTGGGAGCAGAGACGTTTCCCGAACTCAACAGCCGCTACCGCATCCCAGTTCCCCAGGCTGACGGAGAAATTCAGCAGGTATCAGTTAAAGTTTCGACGATGCCCGAGGTGTCCGACGAATTATTAGAGATGCTCGACGATGACGATGATGATGATGATGATGATGATGATGAATTTGAAATGCCCCTGCTGCGGGACGATTTGGTGCCGCCAAATTCATTTTTGAGTCTCGGCGTCATACCTTGGGAAACGGTAGAGTTTCTGCGCGGAAATGCCCAGTTTCATCAAAGTGCACAAATTGATATTAATGCCGACGGTGACGGTTTGCCGGTGGTGATGATCCAAACTTCTAATCCCAAAGCAAAAACTATGATTCAGGATTTGAAAGAAGCTGGAGGGGTGAAGGCAATTTGCTTTAATCCGGGCGAAGATCCTTTTCAAGACGAGCAATACGATTTGGGTATTTTGCAAGCTCACAATGGAGAACTCTATTTGTTTGGAGAGTTCAATGAAGACGATCCGGTGCACCAAGAAGCTCGCAAAAAGTGGGAGCGCCGCTGTAAATTAACGAACGGTTGGTGCGGTTTGGTGATTGCTAAAGGGTTGATGGGTGCTTCTCGCGGTCAGCCTCAGTTTAAGGATATGATTGCTTTGTTTGAGGTGCGGTGGGTGTCTGCTAAAGACTTAGGAATTGGGCCGCTTCAGTTGATGCCGATGTTTTGAAGGAAGAAGGAAGAAGGAAGAAGGAAGAAGGAAGAAGGAAGAAGGAAGAAGGAAGAGGGAATATGTAAAAGTCATCTGTAAGGTGCGCACTGCGCACCCTACTTAGTGAATTATTTAGGAGAATTATTATGTCAAATTCTACTCAAAAGCGAGAAGTGTTAGTCGCCCTTGACGCCGAATTCGCTGACAAAATAGACCAGCTTACTGATAATTGGACGGAGGCGATCGAACAAGCTCTCCGTCTCTGGTACGCTAAGCAAATAGAAGATAAGTTGCGGAAATTTTATCTCAACCGCAGCCAATAAGATGTTGACTTTGAAGAAGAATGGGCAACATTTGCCGAGGAACAAATGGAAGAAATTTTAAGAGAGGAAGGTCTTTGATACAATGACAGAAGCTGATCCGCAACAAGGCGAAGTTTATCTTGTGAGAGCTTTGCGAGCGATAGGAGATACTAAAAAACGTCCTGTTGCTGTCATTTCCATAAATAGTCGCAATGAATTGAGCCGTACTGTACTGATTGTGCCTTTTACTAGCGATTTGAGCGGGGGG
>JAYUGZ010000226.1:0-5184 GCA_043767465.1 Cyanobacteriota bacterium | reverse complement strand
TCCCAATATGGCGATAGGATGGAACAGATGGGACAGGCCTTAAATTGTCGATCGCTCATAGCAATATTCAATTAAAAAATATATCGATATTTGTCTTAGTTGTAGGGTGCGTGAGGGTGAGAAATCGTTGCATCCCAACGAGAATATTGACACTCACGCACCACCTCAAATCAAGGTGCGTGACGATTTAAATATTTAACGCTGCGATCTAATTTATTCCCTGTCACACACCCTACATTAAAATCACCAAGTCGGGTCAACATATAGATTAATTGTAACTTGCGTTTTCCCGGAAGGGATGCCGGAAATACAAGCACAAATCGCCTCCCCGTCATCAATTTCTACTTCACAAGCATGACAAGAACCCATCATACAACCAGTAGGAATAGAAACCCCTGCACGTTTTGCTACATCTAGCAAAAGCTCTCCCGCTTCGGCTTCGACTGTCACATTATCAGGTAAAAAAACAATCTTTGTCATGCAATTTTAACTCCAGATACGATACCATTTTTACAAAATTTAGCACTGAAAAAAATGTGAGGTTTATTGACAGCAATTATCAAGCATAGGTGCGGATCTGTGAGATTTTCGATATTTAATTAGGTATTTTCTGTGGCGACGCACCCTACGACTTACTACGATTTCCCGAGCTTTCTGACATCCGTTAAATCCGCTACATAATCCGCTGCCGAACTTCCTTCTTTCTAACCTAAAATATGCTTGATATCCAAATGCTTTTCCACTGTATCTGCCAGAGTTTCTAACAGAGCTTCTCGGTGTTCTCGGTAATTGGGAATACCAGTAGGCAATGCACGGAGTCCCCGCTGTTGGCGCAAGTGATTTAACCAAGCTCGCCGCCAAGCTCCATTATCAAAGACGCCGTGCAGATATGTGCCCCAAACTGATTGAGAAGTGTTGACCATTCCTAAACTCGGATCGTCAAATAGCGGTTGAGTTGAATCAGACTCTAGCATTTGCGTTCTTCCTTGATGAATTTCGTAACCGGAAACTGGCAAACCCGGTTGAGGATAGTTAGATGTTACGATGCGTTGGCGGGCAATTTTGTTCGGTGCGATCGCAGTTTTCAACGGCAGCAATCCCAATCCTTCAAATTCTCCCTGTTCCCCCTCAAGGCCTTCTTTATCGGTGATACTTTTTCCCAGCATCTGAAAGCCGCCACAAACTCCCATGACTGTACCACCAGCTACTAAGTAATTTTTAATAGCTTCTGCCATACCTGTTTGGCGCAGCACCTGCAAATCGGAAATTGTAGTTTTAGAACCTGGTAAAATCACAGCGTCTGGATGGCCTAACTGGTCTTTGGGGCTGACATATTTGACTGTGACGGTAGTTTCCGACTCCAGGGGATCAAAGTCTGTAAAATTGGAAATTCGGGGCAAGCGGATGACGGAAATATTCAGGTCGGTTTGAGAATTGGGAGAACGCCGATCGAGCAAATCGAGAGAATCTTCCGAGGGAAACACTTCGTCTATCCAAGGAATTACCCCAACTACCGGGATGCCCGTCCTTTCTTCCAGCCAAGTCAGCCCGGGATCTAAGATTGATTTTTGGCCTCGGAACTTGTTAATAATGAATCCTTTAATTAAAGCGCGCTCGTCTGGATCGAGCAATTCCAAAGTACCGATGATGTGAGCAAATGCGCCACCGCGATCGATATCAACTACTAGCAAAGTCCGAGCATTCAGATGTTTTGCTACCCGCATATTTGTTAAATCGCGGTGTTTGAGATTGATTTCTGCGGGGCTGCCGGCTCCTTCGCACACAATCATGTCAAATTCTTGCTTGAGAAATTCTAAAGATTCCCGAATCGCTTGCCAGCCGATATCAAAATACTGCTCATAATATTGAGATGCTCGCACATTTGCGATCGCCCGGCCCTTGACAATCAATTGAGAAGTCATATCTCCTTGCGGCTTGAGCAAAATCGGATTCATTTCTACCCAAGGTGCGATGCCCGCGGCCCAAGCTTGGACTGCTTGAGCGTAGCCAATCTCTCCGCCTGCGGCTGTAACATAGGAATTTAGTGCCATATTCTGACCTTTAAACGGAGTTACCCGCCAGCCGGATCGAGAAAAGATGCGACACAATGCTGCAACCAGTAAAGATTTTCCTGCGTGAGATGTTGTTCCCACGACCATAATTGCTTTCATAATATTAAGGAAGTTCGGCCGACGAACAATGTACGGGATTTAAGGGATCAACGGATTTAATGGATTTAAAGGCTGGATTTTGAGGTAATAATGAACAGGGAAGAAGGTAGAAACCAGAATTAAAAAAATTCTGGTTTCTACCTTTTACTTTTTGTCTTAAGACGATCGCCGATCTTCGTCGGATACATTCTCAGACTTGGATTCAGCGGCTAGTTTGGCCGCTTGGACGATCTCGTCTGGTTGTTGTCCGTCAGCAGAGGGTTCTTCCTCTGTGGATTCGATCGAGATTGTTGATACTGAAATTGTTTCCACCTGCACGATCAAATCGGGTTCTCCCGGTATTTCTATCTCTACAGGCGGTGCTGAAATCACTTCCACCACAGTCATTTCTAGAGATACAGCAGGGGCTTGTGCTTCCGTGACGCCTGCTGATTCCGGTTCACCAACCGCAGCCGCAGATGTTTCTTCAGCCAACGGCGCTGTCTGGTTTTGGGCCGGCGATTCGTCTAAAATCGGAGTTTCCCCTATTTTGGCAGAACTGGCGATTTCTGCAGCCACCAACTCGGCCATTGCTTCGACATCGGTGGGAAACGCCACTCCTTGACTGGTTTCAATACCGCTGTTGCTGGTTTCGGCTGCTGCTGCGGCTAATTCTGAGGCGAGAATCCGATCGATATCCGGTGCCGGAATTGCCGTTATTTCAGATTCAGGGGCGATCGACTCCTCTGCCGCTTTCGCCGTTGTCACCGGAGTCTTTACAGCCGATTTACTTTGAGCCGATCCCAGTCCCAACATACCGCCGAGACTATTTTTAAGATTGCCAAACAAACTTCCGAAACCGCCAGATTTTTTAGCTGTTTTGGCAGAAGTTGGGTTTGCTTTTGGGGCTACCGTTGGTGTCGCCGTTGCTGTCGCCGTTGGGGCTGTCGAACTAGCAGCAGACTGGGAGTCTTGAGCCATCGCCCTCCACATCAGGTCAAAATCATCATCATCCTCTGGCTGCTGTTTAGCTTCTGGTTGAACCTTTGCTGGCTCCACAGTTGCTGCGGCGGCAATTTCTGAAAATTCTAGAGGTGGAGGTAGAGGAGTGAAGCTACTGGCTGATTCTGCTGGGGCTGGTGAAGTCTCAGCAACAGGAGTTTCGACTGAAAACACGGGTATTTCTGTAATCGCCGGTGCGCTCTTGTCGGGAATTTTCAAGTCAGGGGCGATCGCACTTTCGGCAATAATGTCAGCGATTGGGGGAGTCGCCGGCTGTCGATCTACCTTTACCTGGCCCTGATTTACAGCGGGTGCTGGAACCGCATCAGTTTTCGGTTTGGGCGATCGAACAAACTTAGGTTTTTTCCCTGCCGGCTCAGGTTTCTTGCCAAACAAACCTGATAGCGGTGCGCCCATCGCCCCTACCAAATTCGCCGCCTGAGGCATCGGCGTTTGCTGAGCAACCGGTGTCACCAGCCTGCGCAAAGTCAAAGTTTCCCAAGCAAACCAGCCCAGCAGAGCCACGCCCGCCATTTGACCCAGCAGGAGAGCACCAGTAATTCGCCCCGCACAAGCCCATAAAATTAACGCATAAAAAAGTCCTACCCCGCTCCAGGTAAAATCACTTTTGCGGTGAACTTCTGGAAAAAAGAAGGCCGCCATGTAAATACTGAAGCTGCCCAAACCGACCGCCAACGCCAGAATGTATGCAAGCATATTGTCGGTACCTCCGCTGTATCAAATAACTTCTACGCGCTAATTCTACCTTTGTGAGACACTCAACGGCTTCTTTCTCTAGGACAATTCCCGATTTGAAAATCCGAAGCCAAAAGCCAGAAGCCAAATTTTCCCCACTCGGACACTCGGACACTCTCCCCATCAGCCCTCTTACCCCCTCACCCTCTCACCCTCTCATCAGTCGTGATATCTATCACTTAATTATGCTTGTACGATCGCACTTGCCGGAGAAGAAGTTCTGTATGGTGTAGGTGTAAGAGGAATTATGCCGAAAGACACACGTAATTGGAGGTAGTGCCATGTTAGAAAAACTGTTGTTAGCTGCGGCTTTAACCTTATCGCTTCAAATTTTTGCCGGAGTCAGCACTGCCTCGAAATTACCAAAAAATCTCGTATTGCGATCGATCGATCGCCCGACACAAACCCTAAAACTTCCTGTCGATGCAGTACCTGTGCCCTTCAAGTCGAACGTCGAATCCTAATCATGGGTGCCAGATAATACGTGCAAATGGCATTTATTGTAAGACAGAGCTTGTCTAATATTTTTTTCAAAGTGTTCTTTTTGATATATAATCGCCAGATGAAACTCAAAGCTAATCAGCACATTGACGGTTAAATCAAGGAGAGTAAAAATGGGACTTACGGATATTCTATTGAATGAAAACAACAGAGACACTTTTGTTGATGAGTGTGTAGAGTTGATAGAAAAACAAGTTGCTTCAGCGCCGGGATTGAGTGGTTTAGCTCTGAAAGCTGCCTACTCTACCGTCAAAAAGATACGGGCTGACTATTGCGCCCAAGTCGTCGATCAACTTTTGCCAGAAATCTCGATCGCACTCGATCCGATGTGGACTGAAGCCCTAAACAATGGCAACCCAGTCGAATATCTAACTGCAAGAAAAGCTCAAGTAGCAGACGAATTGCTCCAAATAAGTGACAAAAAAGCCGAAAACAGCACAAGAGCCGTGGTTAAAGGCGCCTATGCCAAACTCCGCCCCTCAGCTAAGACTTACGTGGAAAACGGCATACCGGATTTAGCCGAAATTATTAATAAACATTGTGCGATCTAAATCTTGAATTAGATAAGACGGCGGTTGAAACCGCGCCTACACAAACGATGTCCGCTTTCGGGCCGACGGTCGAGGATAACGTAATGTTCCGGTCTTCAACCCTTGGCAATGCGGATGAGAGCTTGTATAGAACCCATTTGACATCTTTTACGGTCTTGTGGTAACGTGACCGTAAAAGCATTATCCAGTAGCAGCCATGTCTTATTATAGCAGTCTAACGGATT
>JAYUGZ010000225.1:0-2060 GCA_043767465.1 Cyanobacteriota bacterium | reverse complement strand
GAGTTTGTCCAGCTTTTTTGAGGTAGGCGAAGACAATTCCGATGACGAGAGCTGCTTCAACACCTTCTCGCAGGGTGATGATAAAGGTCGGTAAGGCAGAGCTAAAATCCATTATGTTGGTGAGGGATGAGGGATGAGGGGTGAGGAAATGAGTTATGTAGGTTGGGTTGAGCCAACCTACACAATTAAGCGGCAGATTTAGAGATTTTTTGAGCGTCGGATTCGATCGATTCAATCAGCTTGGTTACTTGCTCTGCTGTCTTGACAGGAGCGGCTGGAGCGATCGCAGTAGGCCAAGCTTTGGTAAGATCGGCAAGGGTAGTACCGATCGATTTTGCCACTGTTGGATTATCTTTTTTCAGTTGAGGTTCGATCGCTTTATGAAGTTGATTTGCATAGGTGACAAATCCGCGCGAGTCTTGATATTCAACTACCTGAGCGATTTTACCATCAGCGATTGCTGCTTTATATTCGGACTTAGCAGTATTGAGTAACCCAGTGATAATCTGGAGTATAAACTTGGACGAACTTCTCTGGGTGGATGGTAGGATAGCGATCGCTCCATCAACTGATTTCATCGACGTACTAAAGTCAGCATTAACTTTAGCAGTATCTTTAGCACCTGCTTTCACCAAATCCAGCAGGGAAATCAATGGAGTCTTAAATTCGGCTACTTTGCGTTCTTTGAGTTGGTCTTCTACATCAGCATAAATCTCTTCTACGGGGTGTCCGATGTGAGGTTCGGCTTGAGATACTTTTTTTAGATCTAGCAGCTCTTTAGCGACCATAAGATGACCCTTCATCAGTCCCAGTTTGACCATGTAGTCTACGTCCCTAGCTTCACCAGTGAGGACGATATCTTGAATTGTGACTAGATCTTTGATTTGCTCGTATTGAGCTTGGTCGATGACTTTCTTGCTGACTAGCTCTTCGGTTTTGGCATAGGGACGACTACCTTGAATTTTACCAGAGAGTGCTGGTATACCTAGTTTGGCTTCAATCTGGTCTAGTTCTGACAGAATGGCATTGTTGATATTAATCTTTTTACCATGACCGCCTGCATGTTCGCTCGCTGAAGTAGTTGCAGCGGTAGGCGTGGGGGATGTGGCTACTTCTGGTGACTTCATACAAGCATTGACGCTGACGAGTAAAACCACTGTAGCTAGACCATACCCCACATATTTTAAAATTTTCATTACCGTATTCAATAAATAATCTAAACTAGACTCTGCATATCTTAACCCTTTTTGATAATTACTAGCAAGAGCTAAACAAATGTTTAAGTTTTTGCTACCACGTCAAAGAAACCCATACAGCCAGCTTCGGCGATGTAGTCTTGGTGAGGATGAAACATAAACTGGCCTGGATACTTGAAACTAAACTCCAAAATATGCCGCTCGGCGGTGCCCATCGTAATTACATCAGTTTCATAGCTAGGGGTAAGGGTACGTCCAGTTGGGTAAACCTGAAACATATTGGCGTGGAGGTGGAAAGTCGCCACAGGGTCGAGTTCGACCATATTTTGGACGTATACCCGCACTAAACTATCTTGCCGAATCGGGATGGGATGGTGCATGTAGTAATTGGGTAAACCGTTGAAGGCGTACAACTCATTTTTGCCATCTTGGTTGAGATCGTAGCCACCCATAATCAACACCATTTCATCCGCAGACGGGCGTGGAGTGGGCGGATCGACAATTAACATCCCATACAAGCCTTTGCCGATATGTCTGGTTACAGGCTCGATATGGCAGTGATAGGGATATACGCCAAATGAATCGGCATCAAATTCGTAGATAAATACTGTATTGTCTTTGACAGGCTTGATACCATCCATTCCAGCGGGATGAGTGCCGTGGAAGTGGATAGTGTGATAGTGCCCGCCATGATTGGAAAAGATGACCCGAATTCGATCGCCCTGTGTGGCTCTGAGGGTCGGTGCGGGGACTTGCCCGTTATAATTCCAGACGATAAAACTGGTAGCTGAATTGAGTTTGACGGTGGCGGATCCTGCTTCCAGGCGAAACTCTCTCACGGTGCGACCATTTTCTTGACTAACC
>JAYUGZ010000224.1:0-13077 GCA_043767465.1 Cyanobacteriota bacterium | reverse complement strand
ACTGGTGAAGGCGGCGAAGATCCCGATCGCTATACTTGGACAAACGATCGCGGTGACTCGAAAAACAGTGCGATCAAACAAGTTGCTTCCGGGCGTTTCGGCGTTACCAGCTTGTATTTGTCTCAGGCGCGGGAACTCCAAATCAAGATGGCACAAGGGGCAAAACCCGGAGAAGGCGGACAGTTACCCGGTAAAAAAGTATACCCGTGGATTGCGAAAGTACGACACTCGACTCCCGGTGTAGGCTTGATTTCGCCTCCGCCTCACCACGACATTTATTCGATCGAAGATTTGGCTGAATTGATTCACGACTTGAAGAATGCCAACCGGGAAGCGCGGATTAGCGTCAAATTGGTGTCGGAAGTTGGAGTCGGGACGATCGCGGCTGGTGTTGCTAAAGCCCACGCCGATGTTGTGCTGATTTCAGGCTACGACGGCGGTACAGGCGCGTCACCCCAAACTTCGATCAAACACTGCGGTTTACCTTGGGAGTTGGGATTGGCCGAAACTCACCAAACCCTGGTACTCAACAATCTCCGCAGCCGGATTGCGGTGGAAACCGACGGACAACTCAAAACCGGCCGCGATGTAGCAATTGCTGCATTGCTTGGTGCTGAGGAATTCGGTTTTGCCACCGCGCCGCTAGTGACATTGGGCTGCATTATGATGCGCGTTTGCCATCAGAACACTTGCCCCGTGGGTGTTGCGACACAAGACCCCCTGTTGCGAAAAAACTTTACCGGAGATCCCGAACACACGGTAAACTTTATGACTTTCATCGCCCAAGAAGTCCGGGAAATTATGGCGCAGTTGGGCTTCCGCACGCTGAATGAAATGGTCGGGCGCACCGATGTTTTGGAAGCGCAACAAGCGGTGGAACACTGGAAGGCTAAGGGTTTGGACTTCTCGAACATCCTTTATCAGCCGGAAGTTGGGGCGGATGTCGGGCGCTATTGTCAGATGGCGCAGGATCACGGTTTGGAAAAGTCGATCGACCTTAGTGTACTGCTGGATTTGTGCAAAAGTGCGATCGAACACGGCGAAAAGGTACACGCCAAACTGCCGATTACCAACATCAACCGCGTTGTCGGCACAATTCTCGGCAACGAAATCACCAAACGCAACTGGGAAGGCTTGCCCGATGACACCGTGCACCTGCACTTCCAAGGCAGCGCGGGGCAAAGCTTTGGGGCATTTGTACCCAAGGGCGTCACCCTAGAGCTCGAAGGCGAAGCGAATGACTATTTGGGCAAGGGCCTCAGCGGCGGCAAGATTATCTTGTATCCGTCGCAGGCTTCTACCTTTGTCGCAGAGGAAAACGTGATTGTCGGTAACGTAGTGCTTTACGGCGCGACATCCGGCGAGGTTCTCATCCGAGGGATGGCGGGCGAACGTTTTGGGGTGCGTAACTCCGGCGTGAATGCGGTAGTTGAAGGTGTGGGCGATCACGGTTGCGAGTACATGACTGGCGGCAAAGTTGTAGTTTTGGGTGAAACCGGGCGCAATTTTGCTGCGGGTATGAGTGGCGGTGTTGCTTACATTTTGGATGAGGCGGGGGATTTTGCTACTCGCTGCAATATGTCGATGGTGGATTTGGAAAAATTGGAGGATGCTGAGGAAATTAGCGATTTGCGGCAGTTAATTCAGACTCATTTTGATTTGACTGGAAGTGCGATCGCATCGAAGGTTCTGGCAAATTGGGACTCGATGGTGCCGGTGTTTGTGAAGGTGATGCCGAGGGATTATAAGCGGGTGTTGCAGGCAATTGAAAGGGCGATCGCTGCGGGTTTGAGCGGTGATGATGCGCTGACAGCGGCTTTTGAAGAAAACGCTCGTGATGTGGCCCGGATTGGCGGCAGCTAGGGTTCTGCGCCTAGTCCAAGAAACCGGGTTTCTGCGATAATCTTGGCATCTTCACCAAAATTTAGGAAGAAACCCGGTTTCTGAGTCCCCGCGCCTAGTCCAAGAAACCGGGTTTCTGAACCCCACCCACAGATCGCAATATGCCACGTCGCATCGAGACGTTTTTTAAGGTTGGGGGTTGACTTCCCAGAAGATTAATTGTATAATTGGTGGGTAGCAAATATTCGGAGGGTCTCACATGGTTCAACTCCATGAAACCGAAGCTATAACGTTTATAATCTGCTTGCTTATTTTATTTTTCAACCACTATATATTTAAGTTTACACCAACTATTTGTGAAACTATCGAAGAAAATCCTACAAAAATAAATATTAAAAAAATTCTATCGTTCGGCAAGGAGGTGTCTGTTATGATAGGTCAAGCAACTATAGGAGCTAGGACGTTTGGTTTTGTCTTTGTTGATGTAGTTGAAGCAGTTAAGCTTTGGTTTAAAGGGGATGAGACCCAATTCCTGGACAATTAAATAGATCAGATGATGGTGAGAAGAGCAAGCTCAGCAACGCCACTTCTCACCATGAAATCTATCCGAGATATAGTATTTCTCAGGTCGATGAGGTTTAGATTTGAGATCTGAGATTTCTACTGTAAGTAGGTCTTTTTGTGGCGCGATCGCACAACTCATGCACCAGTCCTACAGCATCGAAACAAAGCTTGAAGTCAATCACCATTCCCGAAAAAGAACTCGTCATGAATACTGATGATGCGCTCATTAAACAAATCATAAAATGTTGGCAACCACGATCATCGAGTCGATGTGGTCGCCTAGTGCAACGGTTTGATAGCGTTTTGCATTGGCATTACAGCGTTGCTCTATCGGATGCGTCTGCGATCGGTTGGGGGCCGGAGCGATCGGGCAGTCCATCAGATCGAGGACGCTTGGCTATCGAGAAGCTAGGGGATAATTTTCATGATGCTCTGAAAGTTCCCTATCTCGATCAATCTGAAATTCTGACCAATTTAATTGCTTCTGTCCCGGCGTTTCACGAGCAATGGAACTATGGTGTTCAAGGCTGGAATTGCGAGCATTGGGCGCGTTTAGTAACGACCGGGCAACCGATTTCGTATCAAATCAAACATCAAGGTTTTGGAATTTTCGACCTATTTGGTACGTTGTACAATCGCGGGGAGGCGATCGCCCACCTCAATGGTCATAGAGACTATGCGACTCAACGAATCCGCGCGATCGCTGACAATGCTTAAAGGCTATGTAGGGTGCGTTAGACATCAATATTTTCGGGCGTATTTTCAGATTTTTGCCTGACGTACCTTACAGATTACTCGCGATGTCGCTCGGATTGGGGGTAGTTAGTAAATCCAAGAAACCGGGCTTCTGTGATAATTTTGGCATCGTCACCAGGATTTAGGAATAAACCCGGTTTCTGAACCCGACCCACAGATCGCAATATGCCACGTCGCATCGAGATTTCTGTTGAGCGCCTGCAAGCAGCCTTTACAACTCGACTAAGGTCTGTCCGTCTGCTCCAATAGAGGTGTTAGGTCACGCAAAATATTGCACTATGGGCTAAGCTGGTAGTCACTACCCTAATTCTTGAACTATGGATCTCTTCACACCTGTCGTATCTCAAGAACTTCAACATCCTAACTTTCGTTTTATCACTAAACCAGGATTCTTTGACCCGGAAAGTGAAGTCTTGAAAAATTGGGCGGATGGTTTTGTTGATCGAGATGGTAAATTTGTCAAGGAGTTCCAGACAACGTTTAATTCATCATTTTGGGAATTGTATCTTTTTGCATTTTTTAAAGAGCTTAACTGTAAAGCAAATCTATCTCATTCATCTCCAGATTTTGTATTAACTTCTCCTTATGGCGAATTTATTGCTGAAGCGACTACAGCAAACCACCCTAAAGGTCATCGTCCTGAATGGGATAGAGATCAGGTCAGACCCGAAGAAGCCGAAATGGATGATATTTTAAGGTTATCTACGCTTCGACTATTACAAGCAGTTACTGAGAAATTCAAGAAATTCAAGAAATCATATTCAAAACTCACTCATGTTCAAAATAAGCCATTTGTAATATGCGTTAGCCCCTTCGATCAGCCACTCTTTTATCTTCAAGATTGTCTAGCTATTATTCGCGTTCTTTACGCCTATGACCGACCTTTGACAATTTCAGGCGATCAGGAAGGAGAATTGTTTGTTGTAGGGGAATCTCGAAAATACCAAGTACAGAAAAACCCAAATTCGGAAATTGATTTAGGCTTATTTACAAATGAAAATATGGCGGATGTAAGCGCCATTATTTTTAATAATCGAGCAACTATTTGCAAGGTTCGTGCCCTTGCTGGCGAAGGAAAATATCCAGTCATATTCTATGGCTCTAGAGCAATTGAATCGGAGACTGAAACAGGAGTTGAACGTTTTTATGCAGAAAGACCAAATTATCAAGAAACATTGCTTGATGGTTGTCATGTTCTCTTTAATCCATTTGCCAAACATCCTTTAGATCGAAAGCTTTTTGAGGGGAAAGAAATAGCAATTCATAATTATGACCCACAAACGCAGACCTATCAATTGAGAATCCCGAATGGATTCCTCTATCAACGAGCCTGTATGTCGATCTGTGGTGAAACGGAAGAAGCTCTCAACAATTACCAAGCTGCTACCCTTATTAGCACAGAAATCTATGAACAATTGCCTCCCGAAATCTGGCCAGAGGATAAATTATATGATGTTGGAAAAAATGAATTATGCTCCGAAAATTACATGGGGCATTATCGTGGTTGGACTCTTGTAGTTTCTCTGGATTCAATCGATCAAGATTGGAGTGCTTTAGCAGTAAATACTCTTTGTTATAGTTATCCCAACTTTATAGAAGTTAACAGTGATGACAATATAGCCTCAACAGGCCTAGGAGAATGGTTGCCAACAAAGGAAGAAGCGTACACCGCTATTAAATGTAAAATTGACGAAATCTTTGAACAGACCTGAATCGACAATACTGTTTTACAGTCTCTCTAGCAGTAACTGGAATCGAATCACTGTCGAGGAAGGCGATCGTGGAAAAATAGTGGCGATCGACTCAAATTGTCGCAACTGAGAGTAGAATTGAGTCTCTAGTTTCCATAGAGCAACGCCGCTTTGAGCCAGATTCAAATCTTAAACTTACAAAGCCTTAGCCAGGGACTCCCTGCGATTACACCTGCCTTTGGAGCCGCGATCGCAGAAGCAGGTGCGATTTGTCTAACCGATGAAGCTCACCAACCAGGAGTAACACTTAAAGTTGAGGGAGAATTTTCTGCCACATTCAAGTTAGATTGGCAGCCAGTCACCGAGCAAACCCGACGATGTTGGAATGACGAAGAATATACTACCGAGCAGGGTGCTTATGGAATCGCATTCCTGTTAATTCTGCAATTAACAAATCTCACAGTCATTGAACGCTCTCGTAAAGGAACTGGATTTGACTATTGGTTAGGAAGTCAAAATTCAGCTACCACACTGCCATTTGAGCGAATGGCTCGGCTAGAGGTTTCTGGAATTCGCAAAGGCAATCAAAGTCAAATCAATACTAGAGTCAAGCTGAAAACTGAACAAACCCGCACCTCAGACGCACAAGGCTTGCCAGCGTATATCATTGTAGTAGAGTTTAGCCGACCGATTTCTATTATTAGTGCCAAGCAAAATCCTGAAGGAACCGTACTCCAATGAGCCAGATTCAATCGCTCCACAAACAAGCAATGGATTTAGCCGAAGCAGCGGCAGTCGCCCGCTTAAGAGGTGCGTTGGAGTTGGCTGCACAATTCACGCGCCAAGCCTTTGAACAAGAAACTCAGGCCGCAGCCTTAATCGCTAGCGCCCTTGATGCTGAACCCACTCGTTCTGTGCTTCACCGCAGCGCAGCATCTTTAGCGATTGAATGTGGCGAATTAAGAATGGCAGAACGTCTAATTGCAACTGCGTTATCTGGCAATCCCCCCCCAGAGATTGCTGAAGAACTTAAAGATTTATTCATCCAGATTAACTTGAGCCAATATCTGAAACGTCAAGGAATCGACATCGACATTAAGGAACTGCGAGCACTGGTAAATCAATAGCACTCGTTGAAGGATTAGAAACAGGTTATAGCGTTGAGTTTTTCGATCTGTTGGGAAACACTATAGCAGTTGCGACGCTACCTGGAAGTTATTTGCGATTTAATTGAGCGATCGCAACCGAGCGCAATTGAACTCACCCCCGAATTGCTGTCAACCCACCCGTGCGATATAATGTTGTTACTAGATTGTAGAATAGCAATCAAAAAAAAGGGATAATTATGACCGTCGAACAAGCCATTTTGGAAAATGTGAAGGTCTTATCGCCAGACCAGCAACAAGAAGTCTTAGCTTTCATCAAATTATTGCAGTCCGATCAATGGGAACATATCTATAAAGGACGCTTCAAAGAACTCCAGCAAGAAATTCGTCTGGGAATGGATGCGGCCGGGCGAGGTGAAGTAATTGATGCTGAAGATATGTTTCGGAATTTGCGCTTAAAGCTACAACAACGTCGCACCCAAGCAGATCTATGAATCGGATTTGTAGATTTACAGTTCCAGCAAGTCGGGACATAGAAAGCATTATGGACTATATTGCCGATCGCAGTGGTTTTGATGCAGCAGAAAGCTTTCTGGACAGAATTAACAATAAGTGTCAAACCCTCTCGAAGTTTCCGAGTATGGGACGCAATCGGGATGAGTTAATGGAAAATGTACGGAGTTTCCCGATCGATGATTACCTCATTTTCTACAGTCCGATCGCAACAGGAATTGAAGTTCTGCGAGTTATTAGTGGCTACCGAGATTTAGAAAATTTATTCTCTGAGTGAATGGACAAACTAACCGAGTATCCCAAGCTAATCAAACGGATTTTAACCGAGTATGTAGAATTGTGCGATCGCCGTCCTCAACCAGACATCGAGACATTCTTAATTACCGACGAACAAAACGGTCATTATATGTGGATGAATCTGGGCTGGCAAAAGGGAGAACGCATTACCGGGATGACTGTATATGTTCGGATTCGCGATCGTAAATTCTGGATCGAAGAAGACTGGACAGAAGATGGGATTGCAACGGATTTGGTGCGCGCAGGAGTTCCCAAGGAAGATATTGTCTTGGCATTTCACGAACCTGGAATGCGGCAGTACACAGATTTTGCAGTAGTTTCCTAGCAGTTTATGAAACTTGGAATTGCTGTTGGGCCACCCATTTGATATAATATTGTGACTAGATTGTAGAATAGCAATCAAAAAAAAGGGATAATTATGACCGTCGAACAAACCATTTTGGAAAATGTGAAGGTCTTATCGCCAGAACAGCAACAAGAAGTCTTAGCTTTCATCAAATTCTTGCAGTCCGATAAATGGGAAGATATTTATAAAGGACGCTTCAAAGAACTGCAACAAGAAATTCGTCAAGATACTGACATCGATCCCGATGATGACCCCACTGAAACTGTCCTCGAAGGGATTCAGCAAGGCTTCCATGAGGCAATTACCGGACAAACTCTTCCCTTATCTCAACTGTGGGATGGAATCGATTTGGAGTGTTTGTCAATCTTGGCGATCTTCATTCTTCAGTCCGCGAAGGCGGACTTAGTTTGTGTAGAAGCGATTTCAATCGCCGATTTCAATCGCCTAGTTTTCTCTCAAAATTGATTGGCAAACCATCCTGAAATACCAGCAATTCTCCCGGCTGAATCTGCGTCCAAACTTCATTATCCGTAAGTGGTAAAGTAGCAATTACAGCCACGCGATCGCCCTCCTTTGTCAGTTCCCGGAAATCGACAGTCACATCTTCGTCGATCGAGTGCGCCCTGGCAAAAGGTGCTTGTCGTACAATATAATGCAGATTAGTAGAACAGTGCGCAAACAAATGTTCTCCATCAGAAAGTAAAAAATTAAAGATTCCTTTTTCAGCCAAAATTTTACTGCTATTGTCAATTAGCGCGTAAAGTTCTGCTATGTCTGGCTTATTTTCAGGGAAATTTTCTCGCAAAATTTCTAATATCAAACAAAAAGCTTTTTCGCTGTCAGTTTTGCCTACAGGCTTGTAAAATCCGGCACTTTCAGGATTAAAATTCTCCAGATTTCCATTGTGAGCAAACACCCAATAGCGACCCCAAAGTTCCCGAATAAAAGGGTGGCAGTTTTCCAGAGCAATTTCGCCTTGGGTAGCTTTGCGGATGTGAGCAATCACGTTAGTTGAGTGAATGGGATAGCGACGCACAACTTCCGCAACCGGAGAAGCAACCGCAGGTTTCGAGTCTATAAACAGGCGGCATCCCAAACCTTCAAAAAAAGCAATTCCCCAACCGTCTTGATGAACGTCTGTTCTGCCGCCCCTTGCAGAAAAACCTTCAAAAGAAAAGCAAATATCTGTTGGAACATTGCAGTTCATTCCCAGTAATTGGCACATAGCTTTTAAATCTCTGGAGTTTGGATGGATGCCGCAGCTATTGGCAGCTACAGATTTGCGATGATAGTATTATAGTATGAATTTATCTAGCTTAATAAAAAAACAGAATATTTTTGGATTGTCAACCGTAATGCTACGGAGATTTCAGAAAAATGCGTGAAGCGAAGCTATGCCGTAGGGAATCGCCCAAAATTTCAGTCGCGTATCCTGGAAAACAGTCTTGATTGTTCCGTTTGTGGTAGAACTCTTCACTATTTTAGGGCTGACGGGCTATCTATCGCTGCGAAACTCTCAAAAACTGCTCACTCAACAAACTGGAGATGTAGTTGCAGCAACAAGTCATACCATTTGAGATTTCCGATTTGAGATTCAAGAATTGGAAATAAGTAATTTTATCTGGTTTGGAGCTTGACTATAGTTCTATTCTTTTTTAAACTGGTATCAGTTGTTGCATTTACCAGGATCTCCATGCCGATCTCGCAACTCCCCATCAAATCAATCAGATTAATGGCGGCGCGATCGCATTGTGACTGCTAAACAGCCCAAAAATGACCGAGATGGCGCGGGATTTTTGGCAACAATTAGCAGCAGGTGTTTAATGTTGGCTACATTAACTACAATTCCGCAGTAATTTTCAGGTTGCTTCGGGGCGGTTCACTACTAATATCTTAATTTCATAGCCTAAATTTTAATCAGGTCGTCGCATTTTTACATTTTTTCAATCAACAAGAATCAAAAATAAAAACTGAAAATGAAAAATCCAGACCAAGAATGCGATCGCCCAAATCGACAAATTATCACCAGCTTAATCCTAGGATTGGGATTGCACGGGCTATTTAGCCTTCCGGCACTAGCAGAACCAAGTTTACCTGAATCTCCCGCTGCGATTGAAAACCAGGGTGAACCTGCTCTTACGGAAATTGCGGTTGATTCACCAGAGACAATCTTACCGCAAAATCAGGAATTTGTCGATCGCAACATCCAACCATCCCAACCCAGTTTACCCCAAACTCCCGCTACTACCGCAAATATGGGTGAACCAGTCCCTACGGAAATTGCGATTGATTCAGCCCAGAAGATGTTAGTCGAAAATCATCTATTAATTAATCATAATCTCCCAGCCGAGACTGGTTTATCGGAATCTCCCGCGACTCTTGAAAACCCGGATGAAACTGTAGTGGAGGAAAGCATAGAGCAAGTCACATCAGTTTCTCAACTCAGTGACGTTAAACCCACCGACTGGGCATTTCAAGCACTGCAATCCTTAGTAGAAAAATACGGCTGCATAGCTGGATATCCCGACGGGACTTTTCGCGGAAACCGCGCTTTAACAAGGTATGAATTTGCCGCCGGAGTCAATGCTTGTTTGGATAAAATTCGCGAATTAATCGGCACAGGAAATGAAAACCGAGTCCAGCGAGAAGACTTGGTAAAAATCCAAAAATTGCAAGAAGAATTTGCTGCCGATATCGCCGTACTGCGGGGTCGCACCGACTTGTTAGAAGCGCGAACAACAGAACTACAAGCCAATCAATTTTCGCCCACAGTCAAGCTGTCAGGATTGACAATTGTGGGGATACAAGGCCGCAGTCCCAACCGTGCAGATCGCGCTCCCAGAGACGGCAAAACAGACACCAAAGACCCCGGTACAAATGTCAACACAATTAATTTAAATCAGTTGTACTTCACCGCTCAATTCAGCCCCCGCAGCAACTTATTCATCGGTTTTTTAAACCAAAACGGCGGCACTTCACCCCAATTAACCGAAGACGTAAACCTTGCTTACAATTTCGGCGAAACTTCTGGCCTTACCCTCAGCGACCTTAACTATCGCTTTCTCGTCGGCGATAAATTGGCAGTATTTGCAGGCACAGCGGGAGTTAACATGATTAGCGGTTTCCGAGGGCCGATTCGAGCAGAAAGTGCAGCTTCCGGCCCGATTTCAACCTTCGCTCAAAGAAACCCAATTTTGAACATCGGTCTCGGTCAAGGCGGCGCGGGCATTGACTGGCAATTTGCCAAACGAGCTAGTTTGCAAGCTGTTTATTCTACTACTGTCCCCGGATTTTTTGTCAGTTCTAACGGGCCTACCGGACACAATACATTAGGTTTGCAATTAACTCTGACTCCCGCAGACCCAGTAGATTTCACTGTTTATTATGTCAACGACTATTCGCCAGACGGCAATTTGATTAGCTTGGCTGGAGACAGCCAATTAACCGCTGTTAATCCCAGCACCAGCAAGTCAGCATCCCTGCAAACTAATGCTGTGGGAGCGAGTTTAAATTGGCGGGTTTCGTCGCGCGTTTCCCTGGGAGGTTGGGCTGGTTATACTAATTCTAGGATTCCAGGTAAATCGGGCAGCGTGGCAACTGCAAATTATATGGTGTTTGTGAATTTTCCCGATTTGTTTGGTACCGGAAATTTGGGGGGAATTTATATTGGGCAACCTCCTAAAATTGTCAGCAGCAATTTGCCTACAGGTAACAACATTCCTGATTTTTTAGATACGGGTTTAGGGCGCAAAGGCGGTCAACCGGGGACGACTACTCATGTAGAGGTGTTCTACCGCTGGCAGGTGAGCGATAATATCGGCGTCACTCCGGGATTTATGGTGATTTTTCAACCAGATCACACTCGCGATAGCGATCCGATTACGGTGGGTGTCTTGAGAACTTCCTTCTCTTTTTGATTTGGTTTGATGCGCATGAAAACCCGAAGGAGGTGTCTTAATCTTTTCTTTAAATACCAGCCCATCATCTTTACTTAGATTTTACATTCCTGGGGCTAATTTTATTACGGTATCTTTCTTTTCTACATGAAACTACGGAGTTACTGCTAAAAAAAGATCCGCACAAACACTCTGGGAATCACTTTGTTATTCAATTAGCATTTTAACATATCTTCGATAGCTCCTGAAGTTAGGGTTTAGAAAAACATGATTAAATCAAATGGCTATTTTTTCGCTCTGGGCTTGGCAGCAATTTCGGCTGTGACAGCCTGTCCTTGCCAAGCACAAACGGCTGTTGAATCAAATACAAATGTAGCGGGAGATCACAATGTAACCACCACCCAGCCACAGAATCGTGCTGACACTTCTACTGGCAGTCCAAAAGCTCTTAACATTTCTAAATCTTTTGCGGTTTCCGAGACTAATCTGGTACCTGCTAAACCTAGTTCCGCGGTGGCGGCTCCAGAAAATCGAGCTGTACGCAGCAATCCCTTAGGATGTCGATTCTTTGATACTCCTTCAATGCGACAATAAGTATGGGGACATCTAGGCAAAAAATAATATCAGGGTTCAATAGAGAGCTATGCTTTTCCAGAAGTGCTCTCTATTTGTTTAATTAAATTCATTTGTAATTCAACTTTCTGGGGGAAAGTCAGAAAACTGTTTGATATTCTTCAAAACTATTTGAGGCTGGCTTTTGTACTGTTCTACCTTGCCGCTGATATACACGTAACCGCGTCCTTGACCAGCATAACGTTTTTCAATCAACCGCTTCAAAGGAGCCATTGCATCAGTTTCAGCATCCGGTATCCACAAATCTAATTTATGATAAACTGAACCAGCATAAATCAGGGCATTGCCGCCGATCCATTTATTAATCCCAGCCTGCAAATCGCAGAAAATAGTAATAGATTTAGCAGTCTCGGAAGCTGCTAAAATTTTCGGGTAGTGCAACCTCACAGAAAGCGCTCCGGCTGTTGCTTCCGAAAATCGAAAATCTTCAACAATCGAGCCTCGCATCGACCACCAAGGCAGCAAATTAGCATAATTGCGAGAGGGAATTTTGGCATTAGTAATCGGATTCCAAATCATCAGATTGTAAGCTTTTGCCGCCGATTCTGCCTCAGTCATTTGTCGGTGATACAATCTCGACCGCCCGTATTTCATAAAGTATGGACTCCAGCCTTCTTGAATTAGCTTAAGATTGTAATTTTCTCCATCTTTATGTACGTAGCAGAGGAGACGGCCGTAGTTATCGCGATGTTTTAAGAGAGCAACTTCAACCGAATCGTTGGTATCAAATTCAATATCAATTTGAGCAAGTTGACCATCTGCTGTCGCGAAATATTGTTTAGCCATTTCCGAAGCTGCTTTCCCCGCCGCAGTTACAGGTTTTGAAGTGCTGGAGTAACTTTCTTCTGTATCGACGCAAATCAGTCGCAAGGACTCGGTTTTGCCGTTGAGAGAAACTTTAACCGTATCCCCATCAACCACTTGAGTTATTTGCAGGTTCGGAATTCTGGTTGCCATATTTTGCACCCTGTTGGACTTGGAATTTGGTTCACATATGGGCTAAATTGTACATGAGTTTGCTGCTGAATGCAATAAATGTACCGTTACAACTACCAGGAGAAAGAGTAATGGCTGTTCTAGAGTATGTGAAACCCGGTGTAAAAGTCGGTCGAATTATGCTGGCCGTCGATCTGAAATTATATACAACCGCAGATGAACACAGATGAACGTAGATCAAAACACATCTGCGTTCATCTGTGTTCATCTGCTAAAATCTGCGGTTGCAAAAATACTCCTACGAACCACCGCGCAATTTATCCAAAACAGTCGATTTTTCCAACCCGATAGAAGTTATGAATAAGTCATAAACGAATGATAATCTCTCCGTCTTTAGCATAGATAACAGGCTTCATAGGAGTAAGAAAATCCATTCCTAGCAGACCGTCTACAAAAGTGGTTGCTAGTAACGTGTAGGCAACTATAGGAAAATTTTC
>JAYUGZ010000223.1:0-2063 GCA_043767465.1 Cyanobacteriota bacterium | reverse complement strand
ACGCTCAACGGCGCTGAAGGCTTTCATGTAGTCGCTGAGGGCGAGAACTGCGTCTAAGTCGGAGTTGAGTTGGCGTTCGATGCCGATCGAAATATCATCGATGCGGCGGTGCATTTCGTAGTCGCGGCGCTTGTCTTCCCAGTTCCAAACCAAGGCAAATGACAAGGCCGAGAGTCCGACACCCAAAACGAGCGTCAACCCGGCTGGAATGTAGCGAGACCAGGATAAAGGTAATTTTTTCAGCATAATTGCCTAGCGAATAAGGGCAGCAGATGATCGCACCGCGCAAGTGAGATTAATTTCGGCGTCTGAGTGCCGTTAATTCAAAACCCTGATAACTCAAGCACCGACTGCAATTGGAAATTAAAAGTTAGATATTGAAACTTTTAGATGAATGGACGATCGCTCGTGCAGGGAATTTCAATCCAGAATTCTGCTCCCTGTCCGGGCGCTGAAATACACCGCAGACTTCCCCTATGTTTTTCTACCACAATCTGATGGCTGATGGACAATCCCAAGCCCGTGCCAGACCCGACCGGTTTGGTAGTGAAGAAGGGGTCAAACAGCCGTTTGCGAACGTCTTCGGTCATTCCCTGGCCGCTGTCGGCGATGCAAATGACGATGCGCGAGCCCTCACCGACCTTGCTTTTACTGTGGTTTTTCAACCGGGCTTCTTTCATTTCAGTACGAATCACGATCGTCCGGGCTTGATTTTTGTTTTGTAAAGCGTCGATCGCATTGCTGATAATATTCAGAAATACTTGGTTTAACTGCCCCGCACAACAGTATATTTTAGAAATATTTCCGTATTCTTTAATTATTTCAATCTTTTTATTTTCACAGCTTTCGTTCAATCTGTGCTGCACAATTAACAGCGTGCTGTCAATTCCTTCGTGAAGGTCGGCTAACTTCATTTCTGATTCATCCAGCCGCGAAAAGTTCCGCAGTGATAACACAATGTTACTAATTCTTTCTACTCCTGCGGTCATGGAATTCAGCATTTTCGGCAAGTCTTCCTTAAGGAAATCTAACTCTACTTCCTTAATTTTTTCCGCAATCTGATGAGCCGGGGACGGGTAGTAATAATGGTAGAGATTCAAGAGTTCTATTAAATCGTTAAAATAGTGGTGGCTGTGAGAAATATTACCGTTAATAAAAGTTGCGGGATTGTTGATTTCGTGGGCGATGCCAGCCACCATCTGACCGAGGCTCGACATTTTTTCTGATTGAACTAATTGGATTTGAGCGTGTTGGAGCTGTTCGTAGGCTTCTTGCAATTGGGTTGCTTGTTTTCTCAATTGAGATTCTGAAGCTTGGAGTGCTGCTGCGGAAATTTTGCGGTTGGTAATATTTTCAATCATCCCTAAGTTGTAAATCGGTTTTCCTTCGCCGTCTCGAATCAAAGTAGCTGTCACATTTACCCAAACAGTATTACCTGTCGCCGAAATCTGGCGGATTTCGATTTGAGAGCTGCGAATTTCTCCCCGATTGAGAGCAGCAGCAACTTGGATATTTTTTTGATAGTCTTCGGGATGCCCAATTTCTTTAAATGTTTTGCCCAGCAACTCTGCTGCGGTGTATCCCAGCATTTCGCAGTAAGTTTTATTGACTCGCACTAACTTGTTATCGTCTACATTGGCTAGGTAGATACCGATGGGTGCATCTTCAAATATTTTGCGAAATAGTTCCTCGCTCGCCCGCACTTTAGCTTCGAGGGAAAGCCGCTCGGTGATGTCTTCCAAAGTACACAAAATGCCGACAACATTACCGTTATTGTCGTGTAAAGGTATTTTATTTGTATCCAGCCAGCGCTGGGTGCCGTCGGCTTGCAGTTGGGGCTCAATGATGTGATATTCTGGGGTGTTGCTATCCATGATCCGGCGATCGCAATCTCGAAAAAATTCTGTTTCTTCTGGCTTCCAGGGCATATCGTAGTCTGTAAGACCAGCGACTTCAGTGGGATGATTGAAACCTGCGATTTTGGCAAAATTTTTGTTGCCGCCCAGGTAAACTAAATCTAGATCTTTCCAGGCGATTAACTGAGGGATGTTGTTGATTACCAA
>JAYUGZ010000222.1:0-13123 GCA_043767465.1 Cyanobacteriota bacterium | reverse complement strand
GCTCTGATAGCTTAGATAGCATCGATCGCGCTCGTTAGCTAAGGTAAAATTTGATTAAATCAAATCAATGACCGCAGCCAATTAAATTAAATTAAGGTACTAGAATTGTGCAAATAAATCAGCTAGCGTTCCAATTTATTGATGTTGTACTGTTGACGATCGCCCTAATCCTGCTAATTCCCGTTGCAGTTCTATTCCTAGAATGCAGTGCAGCCTTCCTGTCCAGCCTCCGCCCCATAGACGAAACTCAAGAACCCCGCCCCAAAATAGCAGTGTTAATTCCCGCCTACAACGAAGCAGCAGGAATTGGCGCCACCATCTCCACCATACTGCCGCAGCTAACGCCTCAAGACCGCCTGTTAGTGATTGCTGACAACTGCACCGACGCCACAGCAGAAATCGCCCGTAACAGCGGTGCAAGTGCGATCGAGCGCCACGACACAGAACGCAAGGGCAAGGGATACGCACTGGATTTCGGTTTACAGTCGATCGCCTCAGACCCCCCAGAAGTAGTCATCATGGTTGACGCCGACTGCATTTGTCAGCCAGATGCGATCGAGAAATTAGCCCGCGTAGCAATGGCCGAACAAAGACCGGTGCAAGCAACATATTTAATGGAACAGCCGCCCAATCCTACCCCAAAAGATTCGATTTCAGCCCTAGCATTTCTAGTGAAAAACTTAGTGCGGCCCAGCGGATTAAAACAGTTAGGATTCCCATCATTGCTAACAGGTACGGGCATGGCTTTTCCCTGGTTGATCGTTCGAGATGTTCCCTTAGCCAGCAGCAATATCGTCGAAGATATGCAAATGAGTTTGGATTTGGCGATCGCCGGACATCCAACCGTATTCTGCCCCGAAGCCCGAGTCACCGGGTGTTTACCGCAGCAGCAGGAAGTAGCTAAAACTCAAAGAACCAGATGGGAACACGGACACTTGCAAACCTTGCTAACTCAAACTCCCAGGCTGGCGACAGCTTCGATCGAGCAACAGCGTTTTGACTTAATGGCGATCGCCCTCGACTTATCCGTCCCTCCCCTATCGCTTTTAGTTGCTATCTGGCTAGCCACTTTTGTCGCCTCATTACTAGCAGCAATCATCGGAACATCCCCGATTCCTGCGATACTGTTAGCATTACAAGGACTGCTAATTTTAGTTTCAATTGTCAGCGCTTGGGCAAAATTCGGGCGTGCCGACATTTCCGGCGCAACTCTTTTATCCGTACCTTTTTATATCCTTTGGAAAATCCCTTTATATCTCGGTTTTCTCCTGAAGCGGCAAACCAAATGGGTACGCACAGAACGCGATGTTTAAAACATCTCTGGATGCACTTGCAACCCGGTTTTTATAACTCTTGTCCCCCCTTTTTTAAGGGGGGTTAAGGGAGATCGGGCTTAACAATCGCGTATTGGATTAAAAACCCGGTTTTTTAACCAAAATATTTGCTTAAAACCCAATAAGACTCCTTCTTCAACCCGCTTGGAGTGGGTTTTGTTTATATAGACGCGAATTCCATTCGCCCGGTATTCTTTGGCTGCACCGGAATTTCGATCGCAAACTCCGTCCCTTTACCCGGTGCCGAAATGCACATTAGTTTCCCGCCGTGTTTCTCGACTACAATCTGATAACTGATACTCAAGCCCAAACCCGTGCCTTTACCCACAGGTTTTGTAGTAAAGAAAGGGTCAAATACCTTCGATCGCACTTCCTCAGTCATACCAGGGCCGTTGTCAGCAATCGAAATTCTCACAAAATTGCGATCGCCTACCTCAGTCCGAATCACAATCTTTCGCTCAAAGATTGGAGATAAACGATTTTCGAGTCGAGCAGTTTTCTCCTCAATCCCAACCCCTAACTCCACTGCATCTATCCCATTGCTCAAAACATTCATAAACACCTGATTTAACCCAGAAGCATAACAACTTACCTTCGGCAGTTCACCGTACTCCTTAACCACCTCAATGCCATGTCCGAGTGCATCCTTTTTCAACTTGTGCTGCAAAATTAGCAGAGTCGATTCAATCCCGGAATGAATGTCAACTGGTTTCATGTCCGCTTCATCAAGCCGTGAGAAATTCCGCAGCGACAGCACAATATTGCGGACGCGATCGACCCCAACCTGCATAGATTGCAGCATTTTGGGCAAATCTTCTTGAATAAAACTGAGGTCAATATCTTCAGTTTCAGCCACAATCTCAGGAGTGGGATTCGGGTAAGACTGCTGGTAAAGCTCGATCAACCGCAGCAGATCCGAGCTATATTCGCTAGTGTGGAGGACATTGCCGTAGATGAAATTAATCGGATTATTAATTTCGTGTGCAACCCCCGCCACCAACTGCCCCAAAGAAGACATCTTTTCAGTTTGAATCAATTGAGTCTGCGTAGAACGCAATTCGCCCAAAGTAACCTCCAACTGCGCTGCTTTCTCTCTCAATTGCCCCTCCGACAGTCGCAAAGCATCCTCCGCTAACTTGCGCTCCGTAATCTCCTGAACAGTCCCAAATAACTTAATCACATGACCAGCATTAGAAATAGCTTGCGCCTTAACAAAAATATATCTGAGCGCTCCATCAGCACGCAAAATTCTCAATTCAAACTCACAAGGTTTTCCTAACTGAATAATCTTCTCTACTCGCTCCAACCACAACTCTAGGTCATCTGGATGAATTTGCTTCCTGTGTTCTAAAAAAGTCGGTTCTGGTAGTTCAGGGTCAAGACCAAAAATTCGGAATACTTCCTCAGACCAAGCGAGTCGATCCGTCTTCAAATCAAATTCCCAGTTGCCGAGGTGCGCCAGTTTTTGAGCTTCTTGCAGCTTAGCTTCTTTAGTCTTTAATTCCTGTGTCCGCTCTTCAACTCTCACTTCCAGCGTCCGCGAATAATCCTCCAACTGTTCCTTAGCCGCCGACAAATTAGCAACAAGTACCGCATTCTCCAGAGAGATAGCCGCTTGGGAAGAAAGGATTTTCAAAACCTCCAACCTAGTTGGAGAAAACGCTTCAGTCGTTAAATTATTTTCCAAATAAAGGATACCTACCAGTTTGCTTTGATTTAGAATAGGAGTACAAAGCGCCGATTTCACTTGATACTTTTTAATATAATAGTCAAGTGTAAATATACCTTCATTAGCCGCATCGCTTAAAACCACATCAGAGCGCGTCCTTTCAACATAATTAATCACCGTTATTGGCAAAACCTCTGCCGCATCTACTCTAGGGCATTGCTCAACAGCAACGTCCGAAGACTCCACCGATGCCGCTGCTTGAATCAGCAATTTTCCTGCTTTGGGCATCAAAAGAAAACCTTTTTGCGCCCCAGCATTCTCAATCACCATTTTCATTAACTTTTCTAACAACTTGTCCAGCACAATTTCGCTAGCTAGCGCTTGAGACGCTTTCACAACAGTTGTCAAATCTAATAAACTGCTGTGACTGCCACTTGTTGTGCTAGAATTAGTGCTAACAATCATCTCATCCGCTCTCAATTTCCCAGCCGATGCAGCGGGAAAAACCAGGGGATACTCCGACTCCAAATGTTTAACCTTAGCGGTTGCTCCCCAGTGAATATAGCCGTAGTAAGCATCTATCAGATAAGTCTGAGCCACTTTATTTCGACCGTTAGCCCAATAAAATTCTGCCGCTAGTTCATTGGCTAGCGCTTCTTCGTGGATGTATTCATTCTCCGATGCTCCTTTCACCGCTCGGTCATAATACTGAGCAGCTTTCTCATATTCTTCCAAGACTCGCGCTTTCTCGGCTTCTACTAAGTCATATTTGTGTTGATAATTTTCCGGGCAATTAACAGCCCAATGCTTCATTTTTTTCTGAAACGAAGCAACTTGTTTGAGATATTGTTTCTGTTTAGTTTTGGAAGCTGTGGGATATAAAGCTAAGAGTGTTAGGGAATAGTAAAAATTGTGGATGGGAACATACAGCATACTCATCACAGCGTCAGAGTAATTTGAAGCTGTTATCGCATTTTCAGCAGCATTGGCATAATCTTTAAACAAATAATGCAGCCAGGATTTATACAAATATACTACAAATATTACCAAATTATTTTGACTGTGTATTAAAGCTGGCAGCATAGTTTCTTCATTAAACATTTCGCCAGTCAATAGGCAAGGATTAGCTGTTTTACCTTGCAAATTTAAGATTACTTGCGCCCCTACTCTGGCTTGATAAATCATAAATTTATTTTGATAATTTACCAACATTTGAATATATTGTGTCTGCTTAGTCTCCACGGACTCCAGAGGTTCACCACTCAAAAATATATAATTGCTGTAAAAACTAGCACAATAACAAGCATTGTTGACATCTCCCGTTTCTATTCCACTCTGAATTCCCTCAATAAAACCGATAAGACTTGCTCTGATGTGCTCAGACCAGTGGCGAATAAAACAATTAAATATTAGTGAGATTTGAGAGTTGTGCAAGTTGGTGTGGAATCGTTCTAAAAGTGCCTGAGCTAGTTGACCGTATCGGTATCCAGCATTCATATCGCCTAACACTCCACACTGGATTACGCCATAATTTGCATAGGCGAAACTAGACAGCGGCGCATTCCCGTACTTCAGAGAAAGAATCACCATTTTAAAGATGATCAGTGGGAACATATTAGGTGCTACTACAAAAGCAGCCGGACTCATATTCGTCAAAATCCGTATAGCCGCAATTTTATTAGGGTCAGTCATTGGTGGTAGCTCCAATAAATCCTCAATCTGCTTATTTCTTAAAGCTAGTTTTGTGAGCAATAGCTCGATGAGAATATTAATTTTTTTGGGTAATTTTGGGATATGAATTCCGAGCAAATTTAAAGCTTCTAGAGCGATATCTATCGAATCTTGAGCTTGATCTTGATTGAAGTAAAAAATCACTTTTAGCTCGTGAACTTTGACCTTTTCTAGCAAATGTTTGGCGCGGAATACAATCACCTCTGATAGCTGGAACGCTCGCTCAAAATCGGTATTGATATAGGACAATTCCAGCGCTTCGAGATGGAGTTCTATGATTAAATCGTAGTGATTCTGCCAAGCTGGTTCGGGCAAAAGTCCTATACCTGAATTAAAATACTTGAGTGCGGCTTCATAGGCGGCAGAACTCTTAGCTTTCTTACCAGCCATGAGATTAAAGTTAGCTAATTCATCTCGCTGGGACTGATTTGTGATGAATTCCACGCCGATATTGAGTTGGTTGACAATATCAAAGATGTTTTCTGCTATCTCCGATGGCGCGGTTGAATTCAGCAGCAGGGAGCCGATTTTTAGGTGGGTTTGTTTTTTCTGGGAGTCGGGGATGAGAGAGTAGGCGGCTTGCTGTACGCGATCGTGCAAAAACCTGTAAGATATTGGGTATTGAGCGCGACTCGCAACTCCATCGCCATCGGATTGTCGCCCGGAGTCGCTTTCCTCAACCAATGGAATTTTGTAAGCATCGCTCATTGGCAGAATTAAACCAGCTTGAAGCGCATCCCATAAATCAGCGGCCGTTTCCGAACCAGATTTTCCCCTGACAATTGCCAAATTTTCTAAACGAAAACGGTTGCCGATACAAGCTGCTAATTTTAAGACTTGCTGCGTCTCCTCCGGCAGTTTTTGAAGATTCCGAGCAACTAATTCAACGACACTGTAATCTGCAATGCCAGCGGTTTCAATTTCCCTGATGTCCCACTGCCACGCACCCAGAGTGAAATCAAATGTTAACAGCTTTTCTGAGTGCATGGTTGAGAGCAGTTGAGTTATAAAAAATGGGTTTCCGCCCGTCTTACTAAAAATTAACTCTGCCAGGGAGTTTAATTTTTCGGTTTCATTGCCCAAAGTATCGCGCACTAGCTGCATGACGCTGCTCAATTCTAAACATGGGAGGATAATGTTATGCACCGCTGCACCCATCTGTTGAATTTTTTCTATAGTTTGAACCAACGGATGAGTCGAATTGACTTCATTATCTCGATAGGCTCCTATCAGCAAAAAATATCTGCTATCCAAGTCTGTTACCAGTTCCTGAATCAATTTTAAGGAAGCTAAATCAGCCCACTGCAAATCATCCAGAAATAAAACTAAGGGGTGTTCGGCTTGGGCAAACACCTTCAGGAATTCTTTAAACACCCGAAAAAGTCGATTTTGAGATTCAGTCGGGCCCAATTGTGGAACAGCAGGCTGCGAACCAATTATTAGTTCGACAGAAGGAACGACATCAATAATAATTGCCCCGTTTTGACCTAGCGCCGACCAGAGATTTTCTTTCCAAATTGCCAACTCTGGTGAGCTTTTTGTTAATAATTGCTGGATCAATAACTCAAACGCTTGAGTCATTGCAGCATAAGGAATATCCCGCTTAAATTGGTCAAACTTGCCAGCAATAAAATAACCCTGCTGTCTGACAATTGGTTTGTGAATTTCACTGACAACTGAGGTTTTACCGATGCCTGAGTAACCGCTAACCAATACCATCTCTGTTTTCCCACAACTGACTCGCTCGAATGATGCCATCAAATCAGCGACTTCTTGTGTGCGGCCGTAGAGTTTTTGGGGAATCAAAAATTGACCTGATTTGTCAAGCGTCCCGGGAATAAACTTTTCTATTTTGCCCGTAGTTTGAACCTGAGTCAGACAATTTTCTAGGTCGGCTTTTACTCCAAAGGCACTTTGATATCGGTCTTCTGCGTTTTTAGCTAAGAGTTTCATGACAATGGTTGAAAGCATCTGCGGAACTTGGTTGTTTCGCTGATGGGGAGGAACTGGTGTCACCGCAATGTGGCTGTGAATTAATTCTAGGGGGTCGGTGGAATTAAAGGGCAACTCTCCTGTCAGCATTTCATAAAAGGTGATGCCGAGAGAATACAAGTCAGTTCGGTAATCAAGGTCGCGGTTCATTCTCCCAGTTTGTTCGGGGGATATGTAGGCTAGAGTGCCTTCTAGCACAGTAGTATTGCTATTTTGGTGAACCTCTCTAGATAGGCGCGTCGCCATGCTAAAATCGGTGATTTTTACTTGTTTTAAATCCGGGGTAATGATAATATTTGAGGGTTTAATATCTTTGTGAATAATCTGGTTTTGATGCACTTCCCCGAGAGTTTTAGCTATTTGAATAACGAGGTTCAAAAACTCCGTAGTTTGAATTGTTTTACCCGCTAGATGGTGTTGGAGAGATTGACCGCCGCAGTCTTCTAATATGAGAGCGAAACTGTTTTTATATTTTTCTAAACTATAGGGTTTGATAATTCCTTCAAGTTTGAGATTGGAGCTAATTTTGTATTCATGTCTCAAGCGGGTAATTTGTTCTATTGTTGGATATTCGGTATGGAGTGTTTTAATGATGACGGAGGCTTTATCTGACTCTCTGACACCACGATAAATAATGGACTTCACACCAAGTTGAAGAACTTCTATGATTTGATAACCGGAAAGTACATTCATTGCCTTTATTTTCTGACTAAGTGTTAGGTGGCTAAAATCGCGCTTGATGTTGACAAGGGCGCGATCGGCTGTACGTAAGTACCGCTGTAATGATTATATTTTTTATACTTTGATATACGTAATTACACGGATATGGTTGAGAGAGGGCGATGCCTAAAGGTTTAGAGCCTCTGGACGGGCGGATAGCAGAAGATCTGGTTTGCACTCTGGCTTAATTATGTACGGTCTGACACTTGACCTAGTTAGATTCCATATTATTGTAACAAAGTCAGTGATGCCGATCGCACACATGACTGACGCATCCACATAACTTACTATATAAAATTTTGTAACAAAGTTTCATACTTTAGGTCTGAAGCATCATTAAATCTAGATTTTCTACCTTGATTGACAGGATCTACGCCTCAAAGACCAAAAATCCGGTGGCGATCGCGCTATTTGGTAGCGAGTCAGAGGATTTTTGGCTATTCCGGGGTTTTTTGCCAAGCGTCCTAATTGAGTTTTCTGTGGGTTTCCATATAGTTCAGCTCGGCAAACTGCACGCTCTCAAGCACTGGTTTTGGCGATCGAGAACACGATTCGATATGATTGAGAACACAAGACTTTGTGATTGAAATCACACTTACATAATGATGAACTTGGTAGCATTTTTCCATAATCAGGTGCATCACAATGGAAAAAGTCCTAGCATTGATTGAAAAGAAGAAGCAAGAATTTGCTAAATCTGGGCTATTTGAGTTTATGCGAGACCAAAGTATAGACCCAAGACAACGCCTAGCTTTCGCTCCCTGCATTGCTCCTTTCGCCATGAGTTTTGGTGAATTTAATAAGTATGTCTTCCGGGAAGAACCAACCCACGATCATCTTCAGGTAATAGTTAACAATCATACTTATGAAGACGATCATCACTGGTTGTGGTTTTTGGAAGATTTGGAAACACTGGGTATTAACAGAGCAGTCAAGTTCAGTGATACTTTGAATTTTCTGTGGAATGAAGAAACAAAGGCATCGCGTTGGGTAACACATCACATTTTTCGATACGCTTTTGGAGCTAGTCCTATCACTAAATTGGCAATCCTGGAAGTGATAGAAGCAACGGGTAATGTGTTCTTCTCAACGGCAGCACCTATTGCTCAAGAATTACGAACGATTACCCAAAAAGAGTTTCTTTATTTTGGCTGTTTTCATTTGGCTGTGGAAACAGGTCATACTACCGGGACACCAGAAGTGGATCAATTGATTAAAAACATACAACTGACAGAGGAGACTCGTCAAGAGGTTTTTAAGATAGTTGAACACTTGTTTGAAGTTTTCACGGAACTGACGGATGATCTTCTGGTTTATGCAAAAACCCATAGCTTTGAGCATTCTTTTCTCCAAAGGCGTGAGATTTTGCAACCTTTAAAAGTTGCGTAGCTTACGAGATGTAAAGTTTTCGTTTTTGAGAGCCAGACAAGTCTTATAATCAGATCAAATTCATTACTGAGAAGGATAGACATCATGTCAGAATTCAACAGCAATTCAACTGTAATCAATGAGCCAGAACCGACGATTAACACTTGGACTGAGAATTTGGAGATAGCTCACACTTGGACTGAGAATCTGGAGATTGCTCATACTTGGACTGAGAATCTGGATATTTCCCACACTTCTCAAATACCTGAACAGGATAAACTAGCAGTCGGATAAAATCTGCTGCAAATAAAGTTCAGCCTCGGGAATGAACGAGGCTGAATAATTAGTCGATCGCGAAAGAGTTCTTTTCATCGGACATCGCTTCATGTTCTGATTGAACATTCGGGATTAATCTTTGACTATCCATCTTTAATTTTAGTTAGGTACATTCCAAGTCTTTCTACCGAAAGAGTGGCGATCGCAATTTCGGGAAATATGGTTTGGTGCGCGATCGCCCGATGTTTCGTCAATGTCCAAAATTAGCATCTACTACCTTTATTTCCTATGAGCCATTACGACGTTGTTATTGTTGGCGGCGGCCCCGCCGGAAGCACTGCTGGTACTCTGCTCAAGAAGTACAATCCCAATCTAAGCGTACTAATCCTAGAGAAAGAAAAATTCCCTCGCGATCACGTTGGGGAAAGTCAATTGCCTCAAATTAGTGATGTGCTTGAGGAAATGGGATGTTGGGACAAAGTAGAAGCTGCCAACTTCCCGATTAAAATTGGTGGAATCTATCGCTGGGGAAATGATCTACAGCCTTGGGATTTTAATTTCGTTAAGCCGGAATTGTTTAAAGATGAACAGCGACCTGCTAAATTTGAGGGACAGAGACGGCAAACTGCTTTCCAGGTCGATCGCGCAAAATATGATGAAATTTTGCTGCGCCACGCCGAAGAAATGGGATGCTTGGTCAGAGAAGAGACTGCGGTTGTTAAGGTAGATGTGGTGGGCGATCGAATTACGGCGCTGTACGTGCGATCGCAAGAACAAATAACCGCCCGCTACTACATTGATGCCTCCGGCCACATTGGCGTGCTGCGGCGAGCATTGGGAGTCGAGACACACAGCCCAACGCGGCTGCAAAATATCGCTATCTGGGACTACTGGACAAACGCTGAATGGGCAGAGACAATCGGCGTTGGCGGCACCCGGATACAGGTACTGAGTTTGAGTCACGGGTGGCTTTGGTTCATTCCCTTGAGCCCAACTCGCACCAGTATCGGCTTTGTTTGCCCTGCGGAACATTATAAGTCACTGAAAAAGCGACCAGAAGATATCTATACCGAAGCCCTCAATAGCGAACCTCGCATCAACAAGTTAATCGCTAATGCTACCAGCACGGGAAAGATTGAAACTACCAAAGATTGGTCATTTTTGGTCGATAAAACAGTAGGAGAAAATTGGTTTTTGGTGGGTGAAACTGCTGGTTTTGCTGACCCAATTTTATCGGCGGGCATGACTTTAGCTCATACTGGTGCCCGTGAATTGGCTTACACGATTTTGGCATTAGAGGAAGAGCAGCAGAAATACGATGGTAATTGGCTGAAATCTCAATACGATCACAATCAACGGAGCCGAGTTGAACAGCACATTCGCTTCGCTGATTATTGGTACGCTGCTAACGGTCAATTCACTGATTTACACGAACATTCAAGGGAAATCGCGCGGGATGCTGGGTTGAACTTAAGCCCGGAAACAGCTTTTCGATGGTTAGCTCAAGGGGGATTTACCAATGATATTTTGGGTCAAGCTGTGATTGCTGGATTTGATATGGGTTCGATGAAACAGGTGATGCAGCGATTTTCAAAGGAGGAGGTTCCTTGGCTACTTTCGGCGTACAATATGTTTCAGCTAGACCTCGTGGATGCTGATATTGAGTTTGTAGCTGTTTATAATGCTGGTGAAATTAACCGGATCAAGTGTTATGTTAAGAACGGTCAGCGGTTGCCTGTTACAGGTTTCTATGGTTTGCTGATTGAGATTTTGGGCCGCACTGAGTACATTGAACAAATTTATCGGCAGTTGGTTTTGGTGTTTAGGGAGCGTTTCTCTGTGCAACACGCTCAGGTAGCACTTCATCAAGCCCTTGGCTGTTTGGAGGTGATGGTGAGTTCTGGTATTGTTAAGGCGATGCTGAACCCGGAGTTGTCTAAGTTGAATATTTCCATACCTATTGAAGGTGAATTAATTCACACTCACAGGGATTAGAATTAAAATTTTCTGGACAATAAATTAATCCGAAATAGTTTTGAGTTCATCTTTTTGCAACTTTTCAGGTGAAATGAGCAATGGATGTCAATTAACTACAATTATTACAAACTAAAAGTGTGAAATTGTAAACTTCCACCTTCACACTTTTAGTTTGTACCAGTGTTTTGTAGGATGCGTCAGCCAGATACTTGACCAAACTCAGAAATCTAGTTTCCGGGGCACCTTACCAGGAATAAACTAAATTATAAATTAGGCATACAATAATAGTAGATTTGATTCTTGACACTCCCCGGCGTAAACGCGCGGGGATTCTTAGATCAACCAGTCGGCTTGCTCGTTGATGTCACCACCAATGAGTAGAGGTCGGCCTGTCCCCAAGCGTTAATTTCGGCGTGCCCCGCCGTATTTAAAGTGATTCCTGTTTGCCTCAATCCGAGGGCCAAAATATTCAAAGCTGCGTTGTGATCTCGGTCTAATACCGCACCACAACTGCAAATATGAGTTCTGATTGAGAGCGATTTCTGAACACGATTTCCACAACTTGAGCAATCTTGGGAAGTATACCCAGGGGCAACAGCAACAACTGTTTTACCGTACACTTTCCCAAAATATTGCAACCATTGAGCGAATTGTGACCACGCTACATCGCTAATCGATTTAGCAAGTTTATGGTTTTTTACCATGTTGCTTACTTGAAGGTTCTCATAGGCCACGAAATCGCTAGATTTCACTACGTACAACGCCGTCTTAATGGCGAAGTCTTTACGTTGCCTACTAACCTTCAAGTGTTTTCTTCCTAACTTATTAATCGCTTTCTTGCGATTGCTGGAACCTTTATTTTTTCGAGAAACACGTTTCTGCAACCGTTTTAAAGCTTTTTCACTTTTACGCAAGTGCCTGCAAGTTTGTCATAGTTTCCCCGCTACTATCGGTATAAAAATGGTTTAATCCCACGTCTATGCCAATAGCTTTACCTGTAGGAACCACTTCCTCTGTTCGCTCCACGTTGATACAGAATTGAGCGTAGTAACCGTCGGCTCGACGAATTACTCGGACTCGCTTGATTTCAGTAGGTGCGTAGAAATGCAAGTCTCGACTACCGAGTAATCTAAAGGTTCCCGCAGCAAAACCGTCCGTGAATGTGAGACATCTTTTATCAGTAGAAATCGCCCAGCCTGATGTTTTGTATTCTACGGAATGAGTGTGTTTTTTGAACTGTGGATATCCCTTTTTTCCTGGCTTCTTAGCTTTGCAATTAGAGAAGAAACGTTGAATAGCAAAAATAGCACGTTCAGCCGAGGCTTGACGTGCCATTGAATTAAGTTTACCTGCCCATTCAAACTCTTTTGCCATAATGGCGCATTGTTTGTACAGGTCGGATAGTTTAACTCCCTGATTATCGATCCAGTATCTGAGAGCTTTGTTTCTGACAAACTGAGCTGTTCTGATCATTTCGTCTATGACCCGATACTGCTGTGGCTTGCCTTTTAACTTGAACTCTAGTACAATCATGGACTTATTTTATCACGTTTACGGGCAATTGTGGCTATAAACTTGATTCGCAAGATATCTTTACACTCGAATTAAATCCGTCCTAAAAGGACGGGGCTTTAGACCCAGTTTTGTGGTAAACAACCCGGTTTCTAACCACCCGTGCGTGAGTCCTATCAAGAAAAACATATCGGAAAATAAACAAAAAAAATCTGAAGCTGGAAACTTCCAACTTCAGACTTTTAATAACTCCCCGGGTAGGATTTGAACCTACGACCAATCGATTACACTTATCCCAACGTTTCCGAAGGGCGTGGACTATTTCATCATCCCTAAAACGCAGATTTAATATCTGTCGCGGGATGTCGGGCGCTGTGAGATTTATTGGTTAGGCTCCTCATCTCTAGTCTCTGCACCTTTCCAGCTACTTGTGGTCGAAACCACTGCCTTTCGCCAGACTTGGCTCAAGATTGCCGCCACCCGAAGTGCTGCGGTTTCCTTGAATTCACCCGATTTTTCAGTACCCGTTACCGGATAAAGCTGC